>PEXZ01000071.1:3414-10312 GCA_002763345.1 Candidatus Micrarchaeota archaeon CG08_land_8_20_14_0_20_59_11 | reverse complement strand
GACGTAGCCGAACAAACGCTCGCGTTTCCTCATCATCGCCGGGAACACGTCCATCGCGAAGTCCCCCCTTTCGGGCAGATATTCGAACGCCTTCTCGTTCAGCGCGTAGATTCCCGAATTGATTTGGTACTGCAGGATTGGCTTCTCCTTGAACAGCATCACCAGGCCGTCGGCGCGGGTATCGACCGTGCCGAACTGCAGCGGCACGCCCATGCGTTTGAGCCCTATTGTCGCAATCGCTTTCTTCTCCTTGTGGTACGCCATCACCTTCTTCAGGCTCACGTTCGTCAGCTGGTCGCTCATGAGCACGATGAAGTCGTCGTCCTTGACAAGTGGCTGCGCGTTCAGGACGCTGCCGGCTGTGCCCAGCTCCTCGTCCTCCTCGGCGTATTTTATGCTGACGCCGTATCTCTTGCCGTCCTTGAAGTGGCTCATTATCCGGTCGCGCATGTGCCCCACCGTGAATACGACGTCGCGCACGCCCTCCCTGCGCAGGTATTCGACGACGTATTGCAGGATGGGCTTCCTGCCGAGAACGAGCATCGACTTCGGAACCGTGTGCGTGTACGGACGCAGGCGCATGCCTTTGCCGCCGCACAATACGACTGCCTTCATAATAATTCCCCCCTCTGTTCAGGATACCAACGCAACCCTGCTTAAAACCCTTTCAGTCGGTTTCTTAAATGTTGCCGCCCAATATTCGTGCCTATGCCCGCACTCAACATCGCGGTTCTCGGAGCAGACGCGGCGAAGCGCGCCGAGGCAGCGCAAAGCATCGGCAAGAAGGCGACTGTGGACGATTTGGGTTTCTACCACACGGTATTCCAGGGCAAAATCGTGACGGCAATCGACCCCGTCGCGTATCCCGACAAGCTCGCGGTTCTTTCGCAGGCGCTCGCGCTGTCCGACGTGGCGCTCGTGTTGGCGGAAGCGCCGTCGCACGCGCTCGGAGAGATAATCGTTGCCTTGGACTTGCTGAGGATGCCGACGGTTTTCGTCACGCAGATGGACTTGACGCCCTTCATTTCAAAAACCTCGCTCAAGGACAGCAAGGTTTTTTCGGATGTGCATGACGCAAAAAACCACCTGCTTTCCCTCGACGTCCCCCGCAACGCGGGAACCTCCGAAATTCTCGTCGACCATTGTTTCGAAGTAAAAGGCGTGGGCACCGTTGTTCTCGGCGTCGTCAAGAGGGGCGCGATTGCGGTTCACGAAAAGATGATGGCGCAGCCGCTGGAGAGGGAAATCGAAATCAAGAGCATCCAGCGGAACGACGTGGATTCGAAGAACGCGGAGGCTGGCGATCGCGTCGGGCTCTGCGTGAAGAACGCGAAAGCGGGAGAGATAGACAGGGGCACGCTGCTGGCGAACGACGGAATCGTCGCGAAGGAGTTTTCGTGCGACGTAACCGCGGTGTCATTCCTCCGCGCGCCCGTTGTTTCTGGCACTTATCATCTCGGCGCGGGCACGCAGTTTGAACCCGTGAAGTTCGAAGGGGAAGTAGCGCCCGGCGCGAGCGGAACTGCAAAAATGATCGCCGAAAAGCCGATTGCTCTTTCGAAGGGCGCGCCGATGCTCCTTTGCAGTCTTAACGCGAAGGGGCTGCGAGTTGTCGGACTAGCGACTTATAAATGACGGCGATCTTCTCACTGCATTAAAAAGCGCGGCTTCAGTTTCATCTTCATGCGCCGCGTGCTCCTCCTGCTCCTGTTTGCATCCTCCCTCGCCTGCGCCGCGCCGAGCGTTTCCTACGACGTATATTTCCACGGCAACAGCTCCGCCGAGGCGGACGCCGACATTTTCCTGGAGTACCCGTTCGACGAGTACGGATGGTGGGTGGCGGACAACATGCGCGTCGAAGGCGTTTACGATTCGGAGGGGCCGCTCCAATACCGCATGGAAGGCGGCCGCGTCTTCTTCCTCTCCGGGAGCGACACGGCTGGGCAGCGCATCAGGGTGCGGCTCGCTTATGAAAACGCCTCGGATTGCGTCGGTCCGGTCTGCCTTACGGGTTTCAGCCTGAGCGGCTTTGAGGGACAGCCAACTGAGGTCCGGCTTCATTTCGAGAATTCCTCGCTCTTCGCTTCGGATCCGCTGGCGGAGAATTACGTCGCGAGGAGCGCCGGGGGCGGCATGTACCTGCGCGTCAACTACGTGGCGGACGACAGCCGCGGCTACGTCTCCCGCGAGTACGCGCACTACTTGGTTTTCGCGCCCGAAGGCGACGACTATTCCGCTTTTCTCGAGAGGGTGGAACGGAATTTTTACGTTGTCGGCAACCTCACCGGCATAACGCCGGCCTGCGGACGCTTCCTGCTCCTGGCGGTTCCGGACGGCGTCCTCGCGTCGTTTGCCGGCGACTATTCGGGCGCGTGCCTCATCCGCGTCAAGCGCTCCTTCCTGAATTCATCGTTCAACGATATGCCACAGGCAACCGAGACGATAATCCACGAGACCACCCACGGGTTCATGTCGGCGCTTCCTGCTCAGAACTCGTCCTGGTTCAAGGAGGGCGTTTCCGAGTTCGTCGGTTACCGCGTTTACGACGCGGAGGCGGGGATAGCGCCGTCATCAGCCTACGCCGTCAAGATGCAAACTTCAAACGGCACGACGTTCCCCTACCTAATTCCGGCAAGGCGCATCCAGCTGAAGCCCTTGGAGGAATTCTACCTGAAAGGCGGGGCGTGGACGCCGGAATGGGACGCCCGCGCGCCGCCCAATGAACTGGCTGACTTCGGGTATTCCTACTCGCACTTCATCATCGCCAGCTTCGCGAGAAGGTTCGGCGACGGCGCAGTCGCGGCAATGCTGGCGCAACTCGCGCGCACCGGTCCAGCCGGCAACGCATCAACCGCGTCGGCGGATTCCGCGCTCGTCCTGAACGCGATGCGCTCGGCAGCCAACAGCAGCATCGCGAATGACGACCTCCTCTATCCCTACCGCCGCATCATGCTTTCGGAGGGAAGGGGGGCGTTCAGGAAGGTGGTGGGCAATCTCTCCATCGATTACGAGGAGGTTTCGAGAATCCAGAATGCGATGATCGTCTCCTCGTACAAGCGGACCATCCCGACGTATTCCGCGGACCTGAACCTTTCGGTAACGCACGAAAAAGCCGAATACGTGCCGACCAGCGGTGAAATCCTCGCCGTAGTCGTGCTGCTGCTCTTCATGCTGTTCCTGCCGCTGGCTGTGCTGGCGGCGCTGGTTTACGCCGGCTACCGCGTCGTGAAGAAACTTCTCGGAAAGTAAAGGATTCGCAACCTATAAAACGCGGCAAACGGAAAGTTATCCTGCGCAGGGGTGGCGGAGCCTGGAAAACGCGTAGGACTTAGAATCCTATCCCTTAGGGGTTCAAGAGTTCAAATCTCTTCCCCTGCACTTTGCCGTTCCTTATCTTCACGCCCTCCTTTCTCAGCAGCCGAATTTTCTCCTTCGTGCCGTGCGCAAAACCACCCGCCCTTCCGTCGGAACGGATAACGCGGTGGCACGGCACGAGCGAGGAGCGGTTCTTGTCGAGGGCGTTGCCTACGGCGCGAGCTGCTTTGGGGTTGCCGATTGCTCTCGCTATCGCGGAATAAGTGGCGACGCGTCCCTTTGGGATGCGTTTGCATGCCTCAAAAACGCGCTGCTTGAAATCCATTTCAGGCGAGTTGCTCTTCCGTGAACACGCGCTCGCAATATTCGCAGCGCACCTTCAGCGGCGACTGCTGCTCTACGCGCAGGCGCGGAACGCCCTCGCGGTTGGAGATGCAGATTGCGTTCGGGCAGCGGATGACGCCCTCGAGCTTTTCCGGGAGTTTCACCGCGTGCTTCTTGACGACCTTGTAGTCCTTGACGATGTTCACGGTGGCGTGCGGCGACACGAGCGCTATCCTGTTTATCTCGTTCTCCGCCATGCTTTTCCCTTCAATCTTGATGATGTCCTTGAGCCCGAACTTCGCGCTCGGGATGTTCATGAGGATGCTTACGGTTCCGGGGAACGTGGAGTCGATTCCGAGCAGCTTGAGCACGGCGGGCGCCTTGCTCGCGTTCACGTGGTCTATGACAACTCCGTTCTCGATTTTCTTTACGCGCATCTCGCCCTCTTCTTTTTTCTTAGCAGCCATTGACATCATCTCCCCGTCATGACTAGCGAGAGCAGCGCCATTCTTACGGCGATGCCGTTCGCCTCCTGCCTGAAGTATTTAGCGCGCTTGTCCGCATCCACCTCGACGGCAATCTCGTCGACGCGCGGAAGCGGGTGCATTATTATCGCGTCCTCTTTCATCGTCGCGACCTTTTCGGCGTCAAGGACGTAGGCGCTCTGCGCGTATTCCGTCGGGTCCGCGAAGCGTTCCTTCTGGATGCGCGTAGCATAGACGACGTCTGCATTGCTAAGGTCGAGCGACGGAATCTCGCGTATCTTCACGGATTCCTTCAGTTCCGCGTACATCCACGCGGGGAAGCGCAGTTGCGCGGGAGAATGCAGCGTTATCGTCACGTCCTCGAACTGCGACAGCGCGTAGGCGAGCGAGTGGACCGTGCGTCCGTATTTCAAGTCGCCGAGCAGGAGCACGTTCAGGCCGTCGATGCGCTTCTTCTGCTGCTTGATTGTGTACAGGTCCAGGAGCGCCTGCGTTGGGTGCTGGTTGCTGCCGTCCCCCGCGTTGATGAACGGGACGTCGCTGGATTCAGCTGCGCGGCGCGCCGAGCCCTCGTTCGGATGGCGCATCACGATGGCGTCGGAGCACTCGTGCACGAGCTTCATCATGTCCCAGAGCGTTTCCCCCTTCGCCGCGCTCGTGCTCTTCGGCTCGGCGGTTCCGATTACCGCGCCGCCGAGGCGGAGCATCGCGGTCTGGAACGAGAACATCGTGCGCGTGGAGGGTTCGAAGAACAGCGTCGCGAGAACCTTGCCTTTGAGCAACGGCAGGTGCTTCTTCCCCCGCGATATCTTCTCCATCCTTTCGGAGAGCCGCAGGACATCCTCGATGTCCTTCCGTGTGAACTCCCGCGTCGTTATGACGTCGCGTCCCTTCCACATACGCCCCACCACCCTTCCCAAAGAAGCAAAGCGCATTTAAAATCCTTTCCGCCGCCTCCAACGACAACGTTATTAATACCGCCAGCGGAATACCTTTCTCAGTACCATTTGTAAAGCCCGCGGAGCTGAGCATTCGAACAAAGCCCCGTCGTCTAGCGGTCAAGGACGAAGGCCTTTGAAGCCTTATACGGCAGTTCGAATCTGCCCGGGGCTATTCGCGTCCTGCACGACGCACGCTTCGGCGTGCGTCAAACAACAGCGACGACGTTTGCACGGCAAGCGTCAAACAAGACGGTATTTGTGTTTTTGAAGGTGAATTGATTTGGGAAGAATGAAGGGCAAGCACACGCGGTCGGTTGCCAAGGACCTGCTTGAGAAGTTTCCTGGAAAATTCTCGGACAAGTTCGATGAGAACAAGAAGATTCTTGCGGAGCTCGGCATGCTCGCGGACATGAAGGACGAGCGCAACAAGCTCGCGGGCGAGATAACGAACCTCGTGAAGCGCAGCAAGAAGAAGGAAGACTGAATTCTAAGACAACGCTGCCTTGCGCCTCTCGCGGTTTCCGCATACGGGACACTCGGCATTTTCGCCCCTCAGCGACATCCAGCCTCGGCAGCGCGTGCACGCGGGCTTTATGACGCCCAACTCGCGGTCAGCAATCGTGACGTGGATGCCGAGCGGCGTAACATCCTTGACCCGCGCCTTGACGAGGTCGCCGATTCTGATGTACTCGCGGAATGTCTCGGCGTAGCCGTGCTTCACCTCGGATATGCGCAGGTAGCAGTAGGTTGAATGCGCGCCGAGGTGCGGATTCGCCGCCTCGAACTGAATCAGTGCAACCGCGTCGTAGACGTTCATCACCTTTCCGTAGACGATGTCGCCCATCGCGAGCCCGCGCATTCCGCGCCCGTTCACGCCCACGATGCGCTTCTGCGCGTTCTCGCTCTTTTCGCCGACTATGCTCGCGTAAATGGAATCGTTCTCCTCGTACGTGCCTTCGGCAGGGGCGAATTCCTCTATTCCGCAGATGAGGTCCCCCGGAATCAGCGTCATTTCGGTTCTTCCTCGCGCATCGCCATCAGGCTCTTCATCAGGTCGTCGGCGCTCTCGACGTTCTTCTTCACCATCGGCGCGATATCCTCCGCCTCATGTTCGGGTTCTATCGCTTTCGCCTCCCTTTCCATCCTGTCGCTCTCCGCCTTCGCCTTCCTCAGGACTGGGTGCGATTCGCCGTGCTGCTCTTTCATCTCGCCGACGATTTCCTCCATCTCGTTTGAGATGTGCAGCACGATTGTCTTGACAACCGTGTTCGGTTCAACAGGCTTGTCGCCCGTAACCGCGTCCTTGAGAATGCTGATGAGTTCGTTCAGTCCCTCGAGCCTTCCGCGGATGTATGCCTCTCGCGGCGTAGCGTCCTCGCCCATAAGTTCCACCTCTTATTTATCAGCGATTGTTCGTTTTAAAGGTTGCTTTTGATGCGGTCAGCCGCTTCCGCGACGGAGAGCAGTTCCTCCTTTCCCGTCGCCATGTCGCGCAGTTTCACGCTCTTCTGCTTCAGCTCCGCCTCGCCCACCAGAACGCAGAACGGAATGCCCTCCTTCGCGGCGTATTCGAGGCAGCGGGAAACGCCCCGCTCGTTCAGGTCGATTGCAGTGGGAACGCCCATGCGCCTAAGTTCCTGCGCCGCCTTTGCCGCAGCCGCGCCTGTTTTAATGGGAATGACGAACGCGCGCACTACGGTTTTCTTCTCTTTTGCGCCGTCGGCGAGCGCCTCGCCGATTACGTCCAGGCCGAATGAAATGCCAACCGCGGGAACGTCCTCGCCCCTTCCCGCAAAGGCGCCGACGAGCTTGTCGTAGCGCCCGCCGGCTGCG
>PEXZ01000071.1:0-3405 GCA_002763345.1 Candidatus Micrarchaeota archaeon CG08_land_8_20_14_0_20_59_11 | reverse complement strand
GTTATTTTCGATGCGTCCAGAAGATACGCCTCGAACACCGTGCCGGTGTAATAGGAAAGCCCGCGGCCGAGCGACGGGTCGATGCGCACGAAATCCTCGCGCACGCCGAACGCCGCGCAGTATTGCATGACGTCGCGCAGTTCTTTCAGTCCCTCGCCTTTGTATGACGCATCCTGCGGGATGCGTCCAGCAGGGTCTTCCGAGCCCACGATTGCCGCGAGCTTGTCGATGATTTCGTCGTTGCCCTTCTTTCCGAAGGAGTCGAACATCACGAGGATTTCCTCCGCGCTCTTCGCCTCGACGCCGCGCTCGAACATTTCCGAGCGAACGCCGTCGCGCCCGATTTTCGCTAGCTTGTCGAGCGCGAGTATCGCGTCGGGCTGCTTCGCGGAAGGAATGCCTGCTTTGCCGAGAAGCGCATCCAGCAATTTGCGGTTGTTTATTTTTACGAACGCCTTCATGCCCAGCGCGTCGAACGCGTCCTGCGTCAGCGCGATTAACTCGGAATCCGCAATCATTCCCTTCGCGCCTATGGTGTCGACGTCGCACTGCACGAATTCGCGGTAGCGCCCCGCCTTTATCGGTCCGTCGCGCCACACGCTCGCAATCTGGTAGCGCTTGAACGGCATGGGCATTCTCGGGTTGGCGGCGATTACGCGGCACAGCGGGACGGTCAGGTCGTAGCGCAACCCGAGCTCCCGCCTGCCTTGGTCCGTTAGTCGGTACGTTTCCTTGAGAATCTCCTCCCCGCCCGCGTATTTCGACGAAAGCAGCTCGTAGTTTTCGAGCGCGGGCGTTTCGAGCGGGTTGAACCCGTACTCCTCGAAAACGCGCCGCAGCTTCTCCGTAATCGCGTCTCGCGTTATCTTTTTTTCGGGCAGGAAGTCCCTGCATCCCCGAACAGGCGTCAGTTCCATTACCACTCAACTCCGCCCCGTGGAAGGGGGTCGCGTTCGCCCGGAGCGGGGGAAACCGAAGGTGTCCCCCTTCGCCGGGCAGGGCGCAGAGCGAGATTTGAACTCGCGTCGCAAGCTTTCCGCGCGGGGTTGCTCGCCCTGAAGGCTCGCTTATCCGCGCCACAGGCTCGAATCCTAAACCAGGCTAGACGATCTGCGCCACAGAACTCGGAATTTTCATAGCGGAGGCTGGTTACGGGACGGCAATCGTCAATGAAGTAAACCGCCTTTCACAATCCTCACGCAAGGTATTATATTTCGGAATTTGGTATTTAAACGCATGGTTTCGGTTTCCGTCTCGAAGTCGTGGCTTTTGTCGCGATTGCGGGGGATAGCGGAGGCGCAACTTCTTGAAAAACTGCCGGACGTCAAGGCGACCGTCGAGGCGGACAAGGGCGATGCGCTGACGCTCGAGATTACCCCCGACCGTCCCGATTTGCTCTGCCGCGAGGGAATTCTCCGCAGCCTGAAGGGGCTGTTCGAAAAGGAAACGGGGCTGCCGCTTCTGAACGTGGCGAAAGGCAAGGCGGCGATGAAGGTGGACGCCTCGGTGAAGGCGGTTCGCCCGTTCATCTGCTGCGCGTTCGCGCGGGGACTGAAAATAAACGGCGACGGCATCGCGGAAATCATGCAGGTGCAGGAGAAGCTCACGCTCACGCACGGGCGCAGGCGCAAGAAGGTCGCCATCGGGATTCACGACGCCGCGAAAGTCAAGGCGCCCTTCGAATACAAGGCCGTGGCGCCCGACGCCGTGAAATTCGTGCCGCTCGGCTGGACGCGCGAGGCGACGCCTGCGCAGATACTGTCGCAGCATGAAAAAGGGAAGGAGTACGCCTTCGCGCTTGCGGACAAAAAACGCTGCCCCATTATTTTCGACGCACTCGGCGTGGTGTCCTTCCCACCCGTCATAAATGCTGCCCGAACTACTGTCACGGAAAAGACAACCGGCTTGTTCCTCGACGTCACCGGCACGGACTATGACGCCTGCAACGCCGCGCTGAACATTCTGTGCCAGAATTTCCAGGACGACGGCGCGGGAATCGAGAGCATAACCGTAGGCGGAAAGGAAACCCCCGAAACCGCTCCCGAAACCATGCTTCTTTCAATTGACAACGCGAACAAGACGCTCGGCACCTCCTTCACGGCGCCGGAGATGGCGCGCTATCTGGCAAGGCAGCGCATAACCGCCGTGGAGGCGGGGAAGGGCGTGCTAAGATGCTCGATTCCGAGATACCGCGCCGACTTCCTTCACGAGGCGGACCTCATCGAGGAGGTGGCGCTCGGATACGGTTACAACTCCTTCGCGCCGAAGAAGCCGTCCGTGTTCACGCTCGGCTCGCTGAGCCCGAAGACGCTGTTCGAGGAAAGGGCGCGCGACCTGCTCGTGGGTGCCGGCTACACGGAACTGATGACGTACGTTCTCTCGAGCGAGGAGAAGGCGTTCAAATCTCTCGTCGCGGAAAAGAATCTCGTTCGCATAAAGAACCCCGTCAGCAAGGAGTATTCCGCGTTGCGCTCGACGCTCATGCCCTCGCTGCTGGAGGTGCTCTCCGAGAACACGCATTCGCCGTATCCCCAGCGGGTTTTCGAGGCGGGCGAGGTCGTGGAGAAGGATTCGTCGAGGGACACGAAGTCGGCCGAGCGCACGCATCTCTGCGCACTGAGCGCGCACGCCGACGCTTCGCTGAGCGAGTCGGCTTCGGTTCTGCGCAAAACGTGCGTCGCGCTGTTCGGCAAGGCTCCTGTTTTCGAAAGCGGCGAGGCGCGCCAGTTCATGAAGGGACGGCAGGCGCGCGTGATGCTCGGCGGCAGGATGATAGGCGTAGTCGGCGAGTTGCACCCGCAGGTTTTGCTCAACTGGGGAATCACGGTGCCCTGCGCGGGCTTCGAAGTGAGGCTTTTCTAGATGTTCGTCGAGGATTTCATCGCGGCGTTCGTGATGCTGTTCGTCGTCATGGACCCGTTCTCGAGCATCGGGCCCTTTCTGGCGCTGTCGAAGGGCTTCAAGGACGAGCAGCGCACGAAATCCGCCAACGAGGCGGCAGTCGTCGCCGCGGTTCTCATGGTTCCCTTCATATTCTTCGGCATGAACGTGCTCTCGATGCTCGGGATTTCGCTCGCCTCCTTCAAGATAGGCGGCGGCATCGTGCTCGCCCTTCTCGGTTTGCAGATTGTGCTCGGATTTTCGCTTTCCAAGGAGGAGAAGAAGCCGACGGGAACCGCGGTTGCCATCATAATCGCAACGCCCCTTCTCACCGGGCCGGGAGTGCTCGTCACCGTGGTTTTCCTGAAGCAGCAGTATGGGCTTCCCATAGCGATACTCGCCTCGCTCATCTCCCTCTCGCTGAGCTGGTTCCTCATCCGCAACGCGCATCGCGTTCAGGAGAAGATTGGAAACAGCGTCGTCGAGATTTTCTCGAAAATCATGGGGCTGCTGCTCGTCGCGCTC
>PEXZ01000021.1 GCA_002763345.1 Candidatus Micrarchaeota archaeon CG08_land_8_20_14_0_20_59_11 | reverse complement strand
GAAAAGGAAATCAGCGTCGGCTTCTTGCCCTGGTCGGCAACACCGTGCTTTCAGCAACCTGTTTTCCGCCGCCAGCCCTTTTGCCGAACCCATCCCACGCCACGCCGATCTGCACCTTCGGCGGGCTTCCGGATTCATGGTTTCCGTTCGTAACTGGCGGGCAGCCCGCAAGAACCCACTCAAAGTCGTCCGGCGTGAACTGCCCCCCAGTCAGCGTTTCCTGCTGTCCCGTGTACCACCACCAGTAGCGTCCCGAACTGCCCATCCGCTTGTAGCATTTAAGAGTCGCGGGATAACCCAAACCGAGCGAGTACTGGAATCCAACTAGATAAACCCTCCACACGGAGCTCGCGTTCGGATGCTCGGGCGGGGCTTCGGTTTCAATCTGCCCGTGCATCATGATTGAAAAGGGATAGACGCCCGTGCCGCTCTTGTAATAGCCCGCCGGCTGCGTCGAATTGCACAGCCACGCGGACCAGCTCCACGAATCCTCCGGCATCTCGTTGATTCCCCAGCAGTTAACCGCCGAAACGAGCGGCACCATAGCCGCCAAAATAAGCCCGAAAACGATTCCTTTGTGATTCATCGCGACACCTCCTTAATACCTCGTTTCTGTCATTTATAAGTGTTACCATTTGGTAGTTACAATAGTGTAGTGACAAAAGATAAGCGGAGTTTTGAAGATATCGCAAGCATAGCGGAAAAATTATTCGGCCAATCCAAGAATCTAAGCAAAACGTTTAAAATGATTGTCGGAGTCGTTGATGCGGTGGTGCTGCTTATGGACAAGCGTTCGGTTCTGTTCCTCGTAATCTTCGCCGCGCTCGGACTAGCGGCGTACCAGCTGAAATTCTCGACGATTCTCGGCGTGCCGTCGCAGTCCTTCGCGTTCTTCCAGTTCGTGGGGCCGGTGGGGGGACAAATATTGTCGCCAGTGCTGGGAGTAATGTCGGTCGCGCTTGTAGAGGCGGGCAACTTCCTTCTTGGCGGGCAGCCCTTCGATCTTACCGCCCTCATCAGGCTCTTCCCGATGATGTTCGCCGCCTTTTATTTCGGCACCAAACGCAAGCACGTCGTCGCAGTCCCCATTATTGCCATGCTCCTCTTTTGGGCGCATCCCGAAGGCGGCCAGGCGTGGTATTACGCGTTGTATTGGCTGATTCCAGTTGCGGCGTTCCTGTTCTTCAAGGACAACCTGCTCGCACGCAGTTTGGGCGCGACGTTCACCGCCCACTGCGTCGGTTCCGTTGCATTCCTCTACGCCTTCAACATCCCCGCAGCCACGTGGGTTACGCTCATTCCAATCGTCGCGTTCGAGAGATTCTCCTTCGCCCTCGGCATAGCCGCGTCCTGCGTGGCAATAAGTACCGCCCTAGACTACTTAACGCAGAAAACGAAATACCGCGCGCCGCTGGACTTGCGCTACTCGCTGCTGAAAGCCGCGAGAAGCGCTTGAGCCTCGTCATCGGTGACGCGGGCGCGCCCAATCAGGCGCCTTTATCGACCGATGCGAGATATTCTTCGATGTCCTTCCGCGTCGTCACCCAGGCGCGCCGCCGCTTTAAAGCAGGAAGCCTTCCCCTCCGCGCGAGCAGGCTCAGGTATTCCTGGCTGTAGGGCGTCAGTCTCGCAGCTTCCGCCAGCGAAACGAGGTCGGTTTTTTTCGAGGGTTTTTCAAGCACCTCCAGATACAAATCGAGCGAGCGTTCAACGCTTCTGGCAACCAGTTCGACGAACGGCCGCATGTCGCCTTTATGGCCGGCGTCCAATGCCGAGTAGTAGCGGGGCCTGTCGGTCTTGAGAACGACCGCGGGAGGGAAACCGCTGCGCAAGAGGAACAGATTCATCAAAAGCCGCGCAGTCCTGCCGTTGCCGTCGATGAAGGGATGGATGTGCACCAGGGCGAAGTGCGCGGCTGCCGAAAACTCTATGGCCTCCAATGTTTGTTTCGGCTCTTTCCTGAAAGATTTGACAAATCCGCGCATCAGCGAAGGAACCTTTTCCGGCGAAGGCGGCGAATAATCCGAGCCGCTGATGCGGACGCGTTCGTGCCTGTAGAAGCCCGCGTTGTGGGGGTCGATTCTGTCGAGAATGAGCGCGTGGATTTCCAGGACGTCCCTCTCGTTTATCCGCTTTTTCCTGAGCAGGTCGTAGACGAAGTCGATGGCTGCCTTGTGGTTGGTGACTTCCAAGTGCTCGCGCAGGCTTTTGCCGCCGATGGTGACGCCCTCCTTCAGTACCAGCATCGTTTCGCGCAGCGTCAGCGTATTGCCCTCGATGGCGTTGGAGTTGTACGTCCACTCCAGTTCAAAACGTTCCCTGAGCTTTTCGAGCGCCGCCTTCGGAATGGGCCTCAGTGCGTCAAGCCTTCGGCGCTTTTCCAAAATCCTCCCCGCAAGCGGCGTCGGTATCATAAACAAGTCATCCGATACCGATATTTAAACCTATCCGATACCAGCAATATCGGTAAGTGCGTAGTATCGGTATTACTCGCTGAAAGCCGCGAGAAGCGCCTGAGCCTCGTCATCGGTGACGCGGGCGCGCTCAATCACGCGCTTGAAGGCGAGCGCAACCTTCTTCTTGTCGCGGACGCGGGGATTGCGCCCCACGAATCTTTCGAACAGAAGCGCGAGCGTCTCCCTTTCCTTTTTCGAAGCCGCCTCGTACGGGGGCGTTTTCTTTGCGCAAAGCTCGTAAAGCACAACCGCAACGGCGTGCGAGAGGTTCATGACGCGCTGTTTTCCTTTCGTCGGGACGTGCGCCACGAGGTTGCATTGCTCCGTTTCCCCCTCGCTCAAGCCCGAACCTTCGTTTCCGAAGACCAAAGCGATGCGTTTATTCGCGTCCAGACGCCCGCGCAGTTCCGAAACGGTGACGCAATTCTTGAACTGCGAGCGGTGGAAGCGCCTGGGCACGCCTGTGGTGCCGACGACGACATCGCAGTCCTTGGTGGCGGCTGCAAGGGTTTTGAAATGCTTGGCTTTTTTGATTATGCTCCACGCGTGTTTGGCGAACATCTTCGTCTGGAAGCCCAGCTCGGTTTCCGGCGCCACCAAGCGCAAGTCGCGCACGCCGAAGTTCAGCATCGCGCGCGCAGCAGAGCCGACGTTGATTTCGTGCATCGGGCGCACCAAAACGACGGAGACGCGCATCAGTGTTCACCGTCGTGCTTCGTTTTTCCGCGTAACGCTTCAGGCGGCGTGCCGATGTTCCATCGCTGCGGAAAACTCTCCGCGAGCGTCGTTACGCCAGCAGCCAGCGGCGTGGCGCCGGCGCGGATGTTGCGGTTGAACCGCGCCTTGCGTATCTCCCTAGCGAGCACGGAATCGGAGTCGTGAACCTTCCCCCAGAGCCCGTCTAGGTAGTAAACCCTACCGTTGATTTTGACTTCGGCGACGGTGTGCGCCTGGCCGTTGCTCTTCTTATAGTGTATGTAGCGCATGTCCCTGCGTGGCACGGATTTTTGCGCCTTAAGAATCCCCATTATCGCAATCGTGTAGTCCTGGCAACCCGCGATGGCGTTCTTCTTCTGCGATACCGCCCTGCCCGATTCCATTATTTCGTCGGCGGTGCGGTGCAGGTAAAGCACATCGACGACGTCGTCGTTCGTGTCCGTGCGTTCGACCTTCCTCCTCACCCGGCGGACGAGTTCCTCCAGCGACTCCTTCGAGTCCGCCAAGGGCAGCCTGTTTGCAAGGTAGCGGAGGCGGGGCGTAATTTTCAGGAAGTCCGTCTTCCTGCGCCCGATTGCGCGTGCGTAAAGCTCGCGCCCCGGCGTGTCCTTCATGAACTTCCCGATGTCTTTCGCGTTTCCGCAAATCTGCGAGCGGATGATTTCCCTCTGCCTGGGGGCGAGCAGCTTCATGCAAACATTAGGTTTAAAAGTATTAATAACCGTAAATATATGCCAAGCTTTGTGGGCTATTTATCCGGATGCGGTGGTGTTCATGGACAAGGAAGAACAGATTGCGGAGGATATCGCGGAAGGCGCGCAGGCGGAGCAGGACGTTTCCGAGGCGGAAGAGGAGTCGCTGCACCTGCCGTTCCCGAACGCCCGAGTCGTGCGCATCATACGCGAGAACATGAAGCACGAGCACCAGATTAAGAGCGACGTCAAGCTCGCGGCGAACAAGCTGCTCGGCGAGATTCTCGCGGACATCTCGCAGAGCATGGACGCCGAGGATTATTTCACGATTTCGACGGAGCATTTCAACAAGGCCTCCCGCAAGTACAAGGAAATCGCCCTCAATCAGAAGCGCATACGCCGCATCCAGAAGATGCTGGAGAAGCAGCGCGCCGAGCTGGACGAGATAGTGACGGAAATAGAACTTGACATGCCGGCGGACCCCGCGACAAGCCAGTGACACCTACATGGATGATGAGAACGAGAACCTCGAGGAAAAAGCTGTTTTTCTTAAGGAAGAGCGCGATTCTACCAACCGTCAGGCGTCAGCGATAGCCAAGCAGAACAAGGAAAGAATCGCGTTGCTGAAGCAGACGATGGCGGAGACGAACGAGGCGAGGCGGCTGCGCGACGAGGAGAACCGCGCTGCGTCGGAATTCCGCGAGAAGCGCCGCGCGATTGAAACCGAAATCATCGAGCTGCGCGCGAAAATGGACGCGCTCCAGAAGGAAATGAACGAGACGCCTTCCGTGCCCGGCGGCGAGGACCCCGACCGCCTGATAAGGCGCATCGAGGAGCTCGAGTGGTTTCAGCAGACGGAAGCGCTCAGCGCGACAAAGGAAAAGGAGCTTTCCAAGCGCATCAAGGAGATGCGCAAGAAACTGCCGAACGCTTCAAGAGCCATGACGATACGCGCGGACATGCGCGGATTGCGCGAAACCATCCGTACCAAGAGCGCGGAAGCGAAGGCGCTGCGCGAGGAAATGGAAAAACACTCCCATTTGGCCGACGAACAGCACGCCAAGCGCGTCGCTTTGCTCGAAAAGACGCGCAAGATGGAGGAGAAGCTCGCCGACGTGCTGAAGGAGCTCGGCGACTTCCGTGACAAGGCGGACGATGCGCACGAGGGCTTTCTGGAGGCGCGGGGAGAGGCGCGCCGCGTAAGCGACGCGGAGCGCGCCCGCGAGAAGGCGGAGAAAGACGCGAAGGAGAACGAGATGCGCTCGAAGCTCGGCGAGCAGGCGAAGAGCATCTTGGCGAAGTTCAAGGCAGGCGAGAAGCTGTCCTTCGAGGAGATTCAGGTTCTGCAGGAAACGGGGGCGTTGTGATGGTTGTGCTTCATTTGCCCGAAGAGCGGCTGATCGAACTGGACAAGTTGGTGGAAACCCATAATCGTGCTGGGCTGCTATCCGCGTGCGATAAATTCACGGACTTGGGGAAGGGAACCGAGCTTTTTTCCGGCGGGAACCCGAAAAAACTCTCCGAATTCTTGAAAAATTACCGCGCGGTTGGCGAGTTCTTCGTGAGGGACGAAAAAAAACCCAAAGCGAGAACACTCTACAATGACCTGATTCTCTGGGCGAGGATACGCTCCCGCCAGAAAGGAAAGGAATACCTCAAGGGCTTTACGGGCTCTCCTGAAAATAGAGAAAAACTTTTGGGCGTAGTCGGCTGGGCGATGTGGGCGGACGGCGAGAGGCGGCAGGGGGAAAGGAAACGGCAATTTTCCAAGGGCGTTAGAGACAACGGAAGAAGCACTGGATGAAGCCGCGACAAGTCAGTTCAACGCTTGTTGGCAGTCTAGGACGCGACGGACTTTAGCCCGTCGTAGTTCACGTTCCTTCGCTCCAGGATTCCAGGTACTTCTTCTGCTCGGGAGTGAGGACGTCGATTTTCGTGCCCATGCTCGCGAGCTTCAGGCGCGCAACCTCGGCGTCGATTTCAGCCGGAACGTCAAGGACCGCGTTCTTCATCTTTCCCTCCCTCTTGACGATGTACTCCGCGCAGAGCGCCTGGTCGCTGAAGGACATGTCCATCACCTCGCTGGGATGGCCTTCCGCAGCTGCGAGATTAATGAGCCTGCCTTCAGCAAGGAAGTAGATTTTCCTGCCGTTTGCGAGTGTTATCTCTTCCAGGTTGGGTTTGAGCGTGCGTTTGCTTTTTGCCATCGCGTACAAGTCCTTCCCGTTCACCTCGACGTCGAAGTGCCCCGTGTTCGCGCAAATCGCGCCGTCCTTCATTTTTTCGAAGTGCCTGCGCGTTATGACGTCCTTGCATCCGGTTGCGGTGACGAAAATGTCGCCTGTTGCCGCCGCCTCGTCCATCGTCATCACGCGGAACCCGTCCATCCGCGCCTCGAGCGCCTTCACGTGGTCTATCTCCGTGACGATGACGTCCGAGCCCATTCCCTTCGCGCGCATCGCAAGCCCGCGCCCGCACCATCCATATCCCGCAACTACGAACGTCTTTCCGGCGAGAAGAACGCTCGTCGCGCGCATTATTCCGTCAATCGTGCTGCTTCCAGTTCCGTAGCGGTTGTCGAACATCATCTTCGTCTTCGCGTCGTTCACGGCGATTACGGGGTATTTCAGAGCGCCGTCCTTCGCCATCGCCCTGAGGCGGATTACGCCCGTCGTAGTCTCCTCCTGGCCGCCGATTACGTCGGAGAGCAGTTCGGTGCGCTTCGAGTGCAGCGTGTTGATTAAGTCCGCGCCGTCGTCGACGGTTATGTGCGGCTTCGTGTCGAGCACCTTGTTGACGCACCAGTAATATTCCTCGTTGGAAACGCCGCGCCACGCGAAGACGCTTATGCCTTCCTTCACGAGCGCCGCCGCGACGTCGTCCTGCGTGCTGAGCGGGTTGGAGCCGCACAACGCCACCGATGCGCCTCCTGCCTTCAGCGTCTCCATCAGTATCGCGGTTTCCTTCGTGACGTGCAGGCAGCATGCGATGCGCTTTCCCGCGAGCGGCTTCTCCTTCTCGAAGCGTTTTTTAACGCTGTCCAGCACGGGCATGTGCGAGCGCGCCCAGTCCATGCGCAGGCCGCCTTCGGAAGCAAGCTTTTCGTCCTTTACCTTGAATTCCACGTCTGACACCCCGTTACCCCTGTTAAGTAGCAAAAAACCAACATTTAAATAGCGTTAGGGACATATAGTTACCAGAAAGATGTATTTAAAGGTGGTGGGATGACGGGAATGAAGGTTTCGTCTATAGCAGCGATATTGCTCTTTGTGTCTGCCGTAGTGGCAGCCGCGACGCCCGTGTGCGAGATTGTTCCGCTCGAGGCGGGCGTGCCTGTCGGGCAGTACTTCGAGTTCCGCGCCACGTGCGCCGTGATAGGCGACGGCGGCGTCATCAGGCCCGTTCCGTGCCCGCCTTCCGCTATTTATAATTGGCATACAGACGTCGGCTCGATAACCGCGTACGGGATGTTGCCGGTGGGTGTCGCCACCGCCACCTTCCTGGCGCAGACGACGCCAGCTGCGGGCACGATTACCGCTGATTTCGGTTCCTTCGAGTGCGAGGCGCGCGTCTACGTCCGGGCGGGCGTTCCGAGTTCCTGCGCGCTCGAGCCGCAGAGCGTCGCGCTCCAGCGCTTCGGTTCGCAGCTCTTCACCGCCTCGTGCGCCGACAGTTACGGCAACGCGGTCAACTGCCCGCTTCTGGGCTGGGGCACCGACGTTTTCGGCGGAACGATGAACCCGATTTACGATAACGGTTCCAGCACGCTTACAGTTGGCGGACTCCCGCAACTCGACAAGGCGGTTTGGGCGCAGTCCACGGCGGTTTCGCCCGGCTCGCCGTCCATTCGCTGCGAGGCGCAGGTTTCCGTCGTTCTGGCGGACACGGATGCCGTGTCCTGTTCGCTCTTGCCTCCGCACGCCGACGTTCCCATCAGCGGTTCCCAGCAGTTTGACGCTACATGCCTCAACGCGCTAGGCGCGCAGGTGCAGTGCCCTGTGCTCGGATGGAGCACCACGGTTTCCGGCGGAAGCATGAACCCGTTGCAGTCGCCCGACTCCAGCGTGCTTACAGTTGGCAATGCTCTTGAAACTGACAAGCGCGTCCGCGCCGCGTACGAGGTTGACCGCCTAGGCACGCGCTGGATTGTCCATGAAATCGTCTTTATGTGCGAGGCAAGCGTCGACGTCGTCGCGCCTCCGCAGCCCGCAACCTGCGCGCTCTCGCCGAACTCCGCCGACGTCCCAGTTGGCGGAACGCAGTACTTCGCGGTTTCATGTCTCGACCAGTATGGCGCCTCAATTGCCTGCCCTACGATGGACTTCACAACCGACGTGACGGGCGGAAGCATGAACCCGACGCGTTCGGGAATCGGTAGCACGCTCACGGCGGGCAACGTCGTGGAGAACAACCGCGCGGTTACCGCGACTTACGCTCCCGCGTCAGCGCCCTTCGCGTTCTCGTGCACCGCTTCCGTCGACATTATTCCGCAGGCTCCGCAGGTTGCGTCGTGCGCGCTCTCGCCGAACGCAGCCGACGTTCCCGTAGGCGGAACGCAGTACTTCGCGGTTTCGTGCAGCGACCAGTACGGCTCCGTAATCGCGTGCCCCCTGATGAACTTCATAACCGACGTCACCGGCGGAAGCATGAGCCCGTCGTCTTCGGACGCGGGCAGCACGCTGACTGCCGGCAACACGGTCGAGAGCGGCAAGAGCGTCATCTCGATGCACTTTGACGCAGACGGCAGCGTGGACTTCAGTTGCAACGCGTCCGTGAACGTGATCCCCGGAACGCAGCCGCCGCAGCCGTATTGCACACTCTCGCCCGCGAGCGCCGACGTCCTGCAGAACGGGACGCAGTATTTCTCGGTATCGTGTTTCGAAGCCGACGGTTCGTCGCTCTCCTGCGACACGATGTCTTGGAGCACGACGGTAACCGACGGAAGCATGAGCCCGTCGTCCTCGGCAGTCGGCAGCACGCTCACCGCGGGCAACACGCTTGAAAGCGGAATGAGCGTCACCGCAACGTCTTCGAACTACGCGTGCAGCGCGACGGTGAACGTCGTGGACAACACGCCTTCGTCCTGCTCGCTTTCGCCCGCAAGCGTGAGCGTAGGCAAGAACGGGCTTGTTGATTACATCGCGACTTGCTACGCGGGAGGCGTCGCCGTTTCCTGCCCCGCGCTCGCGTGGAGCACGGACGTGACCGGCGGATGGATGGACCCGCTCCAGTCGATGGGAACGAGCACGCTTCACGCAGGCGCGACTCCAGAGACGGGAAGGCACGTCGTCGCAACCGCGCCTAACCTGGCGTTCTCGTGCAGCGCCGACGTAGCGGTAGTGGACAGCGACATCGTTTCCTGCACGCTTTCGCCCTCGTACGTCGAGGTCCTGCTTAGCGGGAGTCAGTCGTTCAGTGCCACGTGCTACAGGGCCGACAGCTCGGCAGTGTCCTGCCCGACGATGACGTGGGCAACGACCCTTTACGGCGCCTACGTTTCGCCGACGCAGTCGAGTACGTCCACGGCGTTCTTCGCGGGCAACTATCAGGGGCTCGGAACAGTGACCGCTTCGACCAGCTGGTTCACTTGCCACGCGGGCGTCAAGATTACCGACGCGATATCGCCGTCCGGCGGTGGCGGAGGGTATTACTACTACGGACCGTACGGACCTGCGCCGATTCCAGGCACGAGTTCGTTCTCGCCCGCGCCGAGCCCGACGCCTAAGCCCGTCGCAACTGCAAAGGCGACTCCTACGCCGACTGTTCGCGGCACGTACCACACGCCGTGGACGCCCCCGCAGATAACGCCGACGCCAACTCCGGGTGCAGGCGGAGCAGGCGGACTGACTGGCCTGTTCACGGCGTTCGCGCCAGGCTCGTGGCTTGAAATCCTGATTGCGATTCTCGCGCTGGGAGGCTCCGCGTACCTCATCCGCAAGATGGCGGCGGGCGCATAGTTTCGTTTATTTTTTGATTTTTTCTTTCCCGTTTTTCCAAAATCAGGGAGCAGTTTGTTCAGTAAACCCAGCGTATCCGCTTTTCCGGATTCTCTTCCAAAAAGTTATGCATCAGCGAATCGTTTTCCAACACGAGCCGGTATGCCTTCGGAGCGAGCGTTTTGAGTTTTTGTTCGTATGTCCTGTAGAACTGCTCGTCGGTAAGGAAGCGGCCGACACCGGGGAAGTGCTCTCCGCCACAAATCAGGGTTATCTTCTTGGCAGGTGTTTTCTCGATTGCCGCACGTATGTTTCTGGCGAACACGAAATCCCTGAGATTGATTTTCGGACTGCCCACTGCGCGCTGCTCGAAAATACGTTTTATCGCGCGAAAAACCCCCCGTATCTCCAAATTACTCAGCTTCACCGACCTTTCGGCAGGCACCGCCTTCCGCATGTCGAGGCCCGTTGTTTTTTTCCAGACTCTGCGCATCTCCCACGAGGTAAGCGGATACAACAAAGAATCGGGAACCGCGGGGCAGCCCTCTAGCATTGTGAGGTTCCCCTCCTCCAGCAGGTTGTTTTTTTGTATGTGCTCCTTGATTAGGCGTTTTTGTCTTGGCGTGGGACCGCAGACTACATCTCCGAATAACGCCGTCAGTCCATGCGTCATCCCGTGCCTGAGGCCGATAATGTGCACCTCTCTGCCGTCAGACTGGGCAATGACGCGGATTCTGAAGGTTCTCGAAGGAGAGGGTCGGTTTCGTCCACGTC
>PEXZ01000044.1:3870-4722 GCA_002763345.1 Candidatus Micrarchaeota archaeon CG08_land_8_20_14_0_20_59_11 | reverse complement strand
GACCAGGATGGCATCACCGTGCAGCAAACGCCGCTGGGCGCCGCCAACCGCATGCTGGCCGGGAACCTGTGCGTCGACTTGGTCACGGTCAAACGCTCAGTGAGCCTGCGCTGGTCGCTGCTGACCAAAGCGGAACGTGATACGATCGTGACCGCCTGGACGGCCTGCCTCACAGCCGCAACCGTGCTGGTGTTACCGGATGGCGTGACGCTGGTTGTGCTGCCCGGTCTCAATGCACGGAGTGAGACCATCGTGTACGACGCGCACGATGTGCCGTACTACAACCTGTCGCTCAGGTTTGAAGAGGTCTGATGCAAGCGGTTTCTGCCGACTTCGTGGCTGCGGTGCAGGCTGCGACACGCAGTGTCGCCAGTGTCGTTGAGGTCGCCTGGGATGGCAATACCTGGGTAGACGAAACCAGCTACCTGGTGAGTCATACCGGCACGTTGCGGCTGGCGGCGCCAGGGGATGAGTTGATCGCGGCTGGTGAGGTCGGCGCGGCGACGGTGACCCTGCGCAACCCGCTGGTGGCGGGTCAGGGGCGGCGCTTCAGTTGGCGGAATGCTGCCGGCCCACTGGCCAGTTACATCGCCACACCGACGGGGCTGTTCGGCAAGCCGGTGCGCATCAAACAGGGTTTCTGGGTGCTGCCTGAGGGCTACATCATGCCCATGTTGCAGACGGTAACCATCTTCACGGGCATCATTTACGATTGGGAGGACGACCCGGCAGATAATACCATCATGCTGCAGTTGCGGGACATGGGCTACAAGTATTTGCAGCACAAGGCGTCCAGCCTGGTGCAGAGCGACCTGCGCGCTGACGCGGCCATCGCCTACTATGCCGATCTGG
>PEXZ01000044.1:3357-3705 GCA_002763345.1 Candidatus Micrarchaeota archaeon CG08_land_8_20_14_0_20_59_11 | reverse complement strand
TCCACTGGGCTGGACAGGCCACGGTGTTGTGGACTTTTGCCAAGACCGCCTACAAGACCTTTCGGCCGACCTATGGCCCCGACAACCTGGCCAATCGGATCGTCGTCGAGTGGTCGGGGCGCTTCGTGGGCGCGGTGGACACCGTTTACAGCCTGGGCGAGGCCAAGCTGATCCGGCCCGGTGAGACCCTTACTTTTGAGGCTCGCTTCAGCAATCCGCTGTTCGGTTACGTGGCATTGGAGGCCAGCGACTACAAAGTGATCAGCGCTGGCGGTGTGGACATGACGTCGGCAGTGACGGTGGCGCTGCTTACGGCTTCCCGTTACGCCCAACGTTGCACGGTCCAGG
>PEXZ01000044.1:2590-2706 GCA_002763345.1 Candidatus Micrarchaeota archaeon CG08_land_8_20_14_0_20_59_11 | reverse complement strand
CCTTCAAGCAGTGGGACGGTTGGCTGCGCCACAAGACCAACCTGCTGTATTGGAAGATCACGTGTTGGGAGGGCGGCTCAGCGACCGTGAAGGTCAACGGCGTAGTCGTGGCGGGT
>PEXZ01000044.1:1288-1835 GCA_002763345.1 Candidatus Micrarchaeota archaeon CG08_land_8_20_14_0_20_59_11 | reverse complement strand
CAGGTGGCGCTGCGTGGTGTGGCGAGTTTCCTGGGCTATCCGGTGCTCAACGAGCGGGGCTACGGTATGCTGCACACGCGGCGCTGGCGTTGGCTGCACTATACCAACGAGAAAAACGACGCGCCGGAACTGCAGTATGTAACTACTGAGCTACAGAAGATCACTTTACCTACGGCCTATGAAAACGGCGTCCAGGGTTGGAAAGTGTATGACCTGGACAGCGCGGCGGGTCTGTATCCGGGCATGACCTACCACGTCTTCAACGTGCAAGCCATCTTTGAGGACAGCAGTGCCTAAGAGCGACATCGTCAAGCGTATTGACCAGCAGCGGACCCTGGTGACCCAGGCCGCCCTGGGCGCATTGCCGCCTATTCAGGCCGTGACCGACATCGAGCAGTACCTGGAGATCGTGCAGAACGAGTTGCGCTTGCGGCTGGCCTCGGCGCTGTATACCGGGCGCCGCACAGGTGGGCACGTCGGGCTGTTCGCCGGGCCGAGCCGGCAGGCCTGGCTGGAAGCCACCGATGTGACCAACGTGCCATTTTTG
>PEXZ01000044.1:0-956 GCA_002763345.1 Candidatus Micrarchaeota archaeon CG08_land_8_20_14_0_20_59_11 | reverse complement strand
CCGGCCTGTCATCCCCAATCAGCGCCAAGCCTTGTGGGTCACCCCCGGTGTGCGTTTCAAGCCGGCGGGCGACAACAGCGTGTTCGACATGAGCCACCGTGACCGGATCGCCGTGCACGGCACGCTCTACATTGAGGACGACGCGGCCCACACCGTCACGGTACCGGCAATCATCATGGAAGACATGGCGCTGTGCTACTACGAGCGTATCGTGATTATCAACGCCTTTCGTGGCATCGACCTGAGCGGTGAAACGGGCGGCACGCACGAGAATTACTTCGGCGACATCTACATGCAGGTGCGTGATCGTGGCATCAACCTGACCTTCTCCTGCCATGACAACCATTTCAACCATGTCTGGATCAAGGGGCCGGCGCCTGACAACTGGGCCACGGGGCCTGGTCTGCGCATCGCGACGGGGGGCACGCAGGGCGGCAACAGCTTCAGCCAGATCGAGATCCTGGACATGTATTGGGGCATGGACCTGCCCGGCGCTTACGAGGTGTGGTTCGGCAATGTGATCGTCGACAATGCATATGGGACGTGCATCTGGATGAGCGGGATGGCCGAGCACCTGTTCTTCGATACGATCTGGACGGCCTCCAGTGGCGATGGCTTGCACATCGAAGGCAACCCATCGGTCCCGCCGATCACCTATGCCGACAAGATTCATATCAACAAGCTCTACACCTGGCTCAACGCCAACTGGGGCCTGCGGTTGAGCGGCTACATCAAGGGATTGACCATTAGCCAGGTGACAGCGCAGCGTAACGCCAAGGGGGTAGGGTTTGAGAATGTCGAGAACAACAACATCGTGATCGATACGCTGTACACGCTGGAGAACACCGAGTGGGGGCTGAACGGCCTCAATGCTGGCAGCGGCGTAATCGTGCGTAACGCCATGATGGAAGATACGCTGCTGAACCCGGATACGTTCATGGTACTGGGTGGTTTCA
>PEXZ01000068.1 GCA_002763345.1 Candidatus Micrarchaeota archaeon CG08_land_8_20_14_0_20_59_11 | reverse complement strand
ATCCAAAAGAAACGTTGAAGCCGGTCAAGAACAGTTAGACAAACTTCGGAAGTGTCCCGAATGCAGTTCCTCTAATTACAAAGAAGAGGTTATAATTTGCGAAAAGAAATGAGTTTCCTAGCGTCCGTATCTATTCTCACAATAAAGAAAATTTGGCACGGAAAGATTGGCGGGGGCTACAATAAGAAACACAAAATAATCTGTCGTTTTTATCCGTCGTGTTCGAATTATGCAATTCAAGCACTTGAGAAATACGGTTTCTTTAAAGGCTGGTATTTGGTCTATAAAAGAATTAGACGTTGCACTAACGATAATACTGAAGCCTGCATAGACTACCCCTGAAATAGAGTTTTGAACTCTACTTCTTGCCGCCCTTCTTCTCTTCCTTCGCGGGAGCCGCTTCAGCCTTGCCCTCGGCAGGCGCGGCAGCCGCAGCCTCCGCAGCTGCGGGCGCAGCCTCCTCCTTGGGCTTTTCGACTTCCTTCTTCTTGAAGACGTGCTCCTTGCGGTTGAGGTTTATTGCGTCACTGGTTATGTCGCGGATGCGCAACTTCCATTTCCCGCTGATTTTGCGCGTCGCCCTGTCGAGCGCCTTCTTGAGAACCGTCAAATCCTTCGCCATGATGCGAGCCCTGAACAGGACTCCGTCCGGGCGGATGCGCGCCATGCGTCCCTTCGGCTTGCCGAAGGCGCGTTTCATTCCCTTGGAGATTCGGTCCGCTCCTGCAACGCCGAGCGCGCTGTGCTCGCGGAGAACGAGGTGCGGGTACGCCACCACCTGCAAATAGAAGTTCGCGAAAAGTTTCTTCTCCAGGTACTTGTTCGCCGCCTGCCGTGCAGCCTCGATGGAGTTGTCGCGCACCTGAATCGGCACCTGAGCAACCAAGTCAACCTCGAGCTCGTAACGCTTGTCGGTGCCCATGTTGAACTGGCGCACCTTCGAGTTCGGCACCCCCTTCACGTAGCTCTTGCGCGGCTTCCTGGTGGAAACGCGCGTCCACGGCTGAGCCTTCAGCACGCGGCATGTCCTCGCAGGTCTGATTCCCATAAGCGTTCTTCACCCTAAAACAAAACAGTAGGCAATATAGTGCCCTCTCGGCTATAAAAACGTTATTCTTCCTACTTCCGACTCCTTACGGCGCGTTCGATGAGCCGCCTGTGGTGCTCGGAAACGCGCTGCTCGTATTCCTCTATCGGAAATATGACCTTGCCGGACTGGTACACAATCAGCGCGAGCACGGCGATGCCGAGCCAGAACAGGAATCCCGCGACCGGTCCGAGCAGGACGCCGAGGATGTCCTCGTTGGAGAACACGTACGGCGCGCCGATTGCCCAGCCGAAGAGCTGTTCGGTGAGTTCGGGGCGCATCATCGCGGCGTTTATCTTGTCGACGACAAGGAAGATGTTGTACGCCGACTCGGCGACCTTCAGCACGGACGCAAGGACGAAGAACGCGCCTGCGAGCTTCAGCATGTGGAAGCGCTTTCCGCCAATCTTCAGCCAGAGCATCTTGTGCATAACTTCACCCGTAAGCATTACAAACCCGCTATTTAAATATATACGGCGCGGGAATTTTGTCAGGGCCCGTGGTCGAATGGCTAAGACGTCGCTCTTACACAGCGAAGATTCGGAGTTCGATTCTCCGCGGGCCCACTGAGCCTCGCTGGGGGAACCCCTGCTGGACGCATCCTGCGGGATGCGTCGTTCAGGGCGCGTTCCCCCCGTAACCCTCGGATACGACCCCCCCCTCCTACGAAGCGTTTTCTTTTTGGCGCGGAGCCCACCGCACCTTTTTCTTTCGACAAAGAAAAAGGGGCAAGGCTGCTTTTAGTGCAGGTTTTGCGAGGCGAGCAGAACGAGCCGAAGCAAAAAGTGCTTCGATTCTCCGCGGGCCCAGTACCCGCGGAACTACAAGCCCGCGCCGAAGCGCTAGGTTGCATAATTTCTCCACTTTGAAACCGCGTCCTTCACCGTGGCTACGTATGTCTCCACGTCGTTGTCGTCGCTTGCGGGTGCGTAGACGGGCACGATATCGTCTACGGTGTATCTTCCGTTCTTGAAATACGGTCCATCCTGTTTGAGGAGGGAATACCAGTCCTCCGCAGCTTGGCAGTAGCTGTCGTATCGGCAATACGAGTTGTATTCGGCGGGGCACGTTGCAGAGGAATGCTCCTTTATGTTGCCGATGCTCTTCGTGGTTTTAGCAACGCCCTCCTTGCCCATCGTAGACTCCATCTTGAAGAAACCGAGGAGGAACGCAGGGTCTATGCCGTATTTTACGCCCAAATCGTAGAAGCACTGCGCGATGTTCGCCTCGTAAAGGGCGGGCGAATCGTACTCGCGCAGGACGCGCTCTATTACCTCGGGCTTTATCGTAGTCTGCTGGTCAAGGTTCCATTCGCCCTTTGTTTCCTTGGGCGGAAGGCATGCGGGTATTATGCGCCCAGCGGCGGCGTACATCTTTTGCCCGATGAGGTTTGCGGAGTCGGCGCGCGTGCTGAATTTCATTTTCATGACGCCGTCCCACACCGCTTCAATCACCTCGTCATTGCCGAGGTAAATCCCACCGTGGCTTATGCGTCCGTCGGGAAAATCGCCGTATGTGTTCTTGTAGAATACGATGTCGCCTGGCTGAAGTTCCGAGCGCGTCACGAACCGTCCGTTCTCCTTTATGTACGCGTACATGACGCGCGCGCTCTGCGCGAACGGCCAGCTCATCAGCCCCGCTTCCCTGTACGCCCACGAAACGAGGCAGATGCAGCTGAAGTCGGTCGGCGCGCGGCATACGTAGCCGCTGCGTTGGGCGTACGGATAGCCGATATATTTCAGGGCGGCTTGCACGACTCTCTGCTGATCTGCGGCGCAGTCCGTTCCCGGCGTGAAGGCGGATTCCGGCGGCTTCCAGTCGGGTTCGGTCTGCGGTTCGCCAGAAAGATCGTTGTTCGTCTCAACGTGCTTGATCGTTACCTTTATTTTCACCGTTTTGCTGCCGACGTCGGACGTCAAGCCTGCAGCGCTTATCTTCATGTCGCCGCTGAGCGAATCGAAATCGAATTGTCCGTTCGTCTTGCGCGGCGCCTTCTTCAAGTCTATTACCAGCTGCGCGGAGTATCCGCCTTCATCAAACTCGAATTCGGGCGCGGGCTTTGCGTATTTCGCGGCGCCGCCCGTGATTTTTATGGTGATGTCGCGCTGCTCGGGCGCCTTGAACGAAACGCTTTTCGAGTCGGACGTGTCGGACTCGCTGAGCGTGAACGAGAGTTCCTTAGGCAAATCCTCGAACCATGCAATTGGCGTGGGCGTCGGCGCAACCGACGGCGTCGGCAGCGGCTCCTCCTCGATCGCCTTCGCCGCGTCGTAGTCGGGATTCAGGATGCGCGTATCGATTTCCTTCTTCGCATCGTCGACGGCTTTTTCAATCGCGTCTGCGAGCGCGGCAGTAATCGTGCCGTTCAGCGCGGCATTAATCTTCCTCTGCACCGCTTTCGCTTCCTTTCGGTTGGCTTTCAGAGACGCGATTTTCTTGAACGCAGGCAGGAGCATCTGCTGCTCATCTCGCGAAAGCGGCTTCGTCAGCAGATAGACGGGCGCGCGCTCGGCGTTCGTGTTCGGATTCAGGAATTCTATGCTTTTTTCAACGGTGTCGTGGGGCGCGAGACGGAGCGAGGCGTATTTCACGAGCGGTTCCGGTTTCTGCGAGAGCAGCGCGTACGATTCCGGCTGCGGCGGCTTCGTCGTGAACAGGAGCGCGTTCGGGTCGTTCTCGTCGTCCGAAGGCAGAATCGTCGTCCAGCCCGCTTCCAGCAAATCGTCGCCTTCGTTGCGCACGAGCGCGGACTCCACCTTGTTGCCCGCGTCGTTCGTCCAGTAATCCTGGGCAACGGATGCGCTGCTCCTGCCCACGCCCACGAGTTCCTTCGGCTGAGACGGGCTGGAAAGGTTCACGGCAGCTTTTTTCAGCGGCGCGTTCTGCTGCGAAAGAAGGAGCGCGGCGATGCCGAGGACGAGCAATAGGACGATTGCCGCCGCTTTGAACTCCCCTCCGCCCTGCATGCTAAAGCAACTCCCATGTTTTATAAATCGCTTTTCGTTATCGTTAAAGGGGGGATGCGGATGAAAACGGAAGTTTTTGCGGTAATGGTTCTGGCGCTCTCTGCCTTTGCGTCGGCAGCTTCGTGCACGCTGGTGATGACAGGCGGCGCCGCGTACGGCCCGCTCACGTCGCAGGTTCGCGCGGTTTTCATCGCGCTTCCGGAGGACGTGACGAGCGCGACGATAAGGTGCAGCGCGGAAGACGCGGGCGCTTCCGTCGCGGTGTCGCGCGTCACGGGCAACGTTTACGCGTCGCGCATCTGCTCGTATCCCGTGGTGCCGAACGCGACGACTTTCGTCGCCGAGGCGGAGGCGGGCGATGCGAAATGCTCGGCGTCCGTTTCGCTGAAGGCGGTGCAGCCGAGCATCGACGTCCTCAAGTCGTTCCTCGAGGCGGAGCTGACCGCGCAATTCAACCAAACCGCGACGTTTTCGAAAACCGCCGAATATCCGTCTTACATATCGTATCTGAGCAACACCCTTGCCGAGAGCGGCATAACCTACGTCGGCGGCAACCCTACGCACCTCGGGTATTACTTCATGTTCTACAAGATTCTGACGCCCGAGGACGTGGACGTCGAGAAGGAGCGCTACATCGTCGGGCAGGTGGTAGGCAACGAGTCCGTGGAGATAATCGAGGGTTCGGGCAGCAACGGCGCCTACATACAGAAGGTGCGCTACCAGTGCGTTGCTGACGGCGCAAAGCACAACATCGTCGCCTACCTGCGGCAGGGCGCGAGCGACGCGAACATAGCCGCGGTGATGGGACGGGTTTATTCAGCGTGCGACGGCGCGCAGGCGTTCTTCGCGCCCGCGCCGATGCCGACCGCAGCGCCTTCGGCAGAACCGTCGCCTTCAGCAAGCGCAACCCCGCGGCCAACCGTGAAGCCGACTGCTGCAGCGACGCAGGTTCCCACGCCGACGCCGTTACCGATTCCGCAGCCCGCGCAGCCGCAGGACAAGTCGGTGTTTTATGCGGCCGCGTTCCTGTTTGCGCTCGCCGCTGCGCTGTTGTACCTCGTTACGAAAAAGAAAAAGAAATAGGCGCGGGTGCCGCTTAGCACCACGTCCGGAATACGGTGTATTCGAGCGTCGCCTCGCCGTTTGCGGGAGCGTTTATCATCCACGAGGCGGTGTGCGCATCCTTCTTTTCGTGCTTCAGCGTCTCGCTGCGGATGTCCCACGAGCCCCAGAACGAGTCTTCGACGTACTTCACGGTTGCGGCCGAATCCTTGCGATTCGTCACCTTGATTGCGTACGTGTGCTCGTAGGAGCACGAGCCGAACTGCCTGTAGTTCGTCTCCGTCTTCTCGACGGTTATGTCCATCGCGTTCCCGACGAAGAGGCGCACCTCGCCCTCCTTGGAAGTGTGGCTGATGGAATCCTCGCCGAGGAACTGGAGCTGGCCGTCCGCGTCGGGCTTCATGACGCGGACTTTTCCGAGGGGAAGGGATATGCCGAGTCCGTCGCCCGCGTTCTTGAACACGAGCTTCGTCTGCACCTTCGTTGATTGCGACGGCTGGAAGACGTACTGCTTCTCGACCGGGACGGAGCGCGCGTTCATCAGCTCTATCTGCTTCGTCTCCTTGTCGCGCAGCGTCGTCGGGCGTTCGAGCGTGTAGAGGTTGTACTCGAACACGTTCTGCGTCGAGAACTGCGGTTCCGGCGCAGACGCGGGCATCGCCGCACTCTCGGATCGGACTGCCTTCAGCATGTTGTCGTAGTAAACGGGCGCGTTGCTTTCGACGAGGTGGATGTCGCCTGCGACGAGTTTCAGCTTCGCGTCCCTGAACGTCGCGCCCGCGTTGTTAGTCACGGATGCCCATCCCTGCAAATCAAGCGCGGTGTCGTCGGCGTTCGCGACTGCGACGTAGTCCGCCTCCCACGTTATGCCGCGAGCCAGATAGGAAAGCTCGATGTCGTGCGTTCCCGCCTTCTGCGTTCCGAGCAACAGCGAAATCGTGGGCTTCGTGAGCAAACCATCGGGAAGCGACGGGAACTCGACCTGCGAGTAGTCGCGCAGGGCGACGATGCCGTTGGACGTCTGCAGCACCAAGCCGTCGGCGGTGCTCAGGAGCGTTCCCATGAGCGTGCGGTTGCCCGCGTTCACGTAAATCTGCTTTCCCACGTATTTTTCAAGAAGCGCCTGCTGGCTCACCAAGTCGTATCGGTAATTCTGCTCAAGCGCCTGAGCGTCCGCGTCCGTCATGTCCTTCACGTGGATGCTCGTCGCGTCAATCTGCTGCGCGACTCCCTGCAGCGAAACGGCGTTCATGCCCTGCGTGAGCGCGACGGAGCGTCGCTCCTTCACGAGCCCCAAGCCGCTCGAGAGGTACCAATAAGACTGCGTCGCCTGGTACGCCGTCACTTCGACCGAAGAGGGCGCGTCCGACTGCGTCGAGTACGACTCGCCCATGTTCCAGTTAACCTTGATGCGCTGTGGCTGGTTTTTTTCCAAAAGGGCGAAGCCCACGAGCAGCAACAGCACTACTGCAACCGCACCTATTGCGAAAAGTCTTTTCTCCCCCTTCATTCCATCACCTGCATTTGTTTTTTTCGCCCCGAATAAATACCCTGTTTTTCCTTCAACCTTCTGCCTTAAATTCGGTTTTGCCTAAATTCTCACAAGGGCTCGTAGCTCAGTTTGGATAGAGCGACTGCCTCCTATGAACTTCTTTCTCGGCGCTTTGCGCGCCTCGAAAGACCTTCACTAGAAACGGAGCAAGCAGTAGGTCGGGGGTTCGAATCCCCCCGGGCCCGCTAACTCTTAAAAACCCCCGCGTCCTAACGGTTGTGGGGTGGCTCATTATGGCGGGAAAAAAGAAGGTCATTATCGTCGGCGCAGCTGGCAGGGACTTCCACAATTTCAACACGTATTACCGCGGGAATCCCGATTACGAAGTCGTCGCGTTCACGGCTGCGCAGATTCCCGACATCGCGGGCAGGAAATACCCCGTCGAGTTGGCGGGAAAGGAATATCCCGGCGGCATCCCCATAGAGGAAGAGGCGAACCTCACCGAACTAATAAAGAAGCACGGCGTCGACGACGTCGTGTTCTCGTACAGCGACCTGTCGCACGTGCAGGTGATGCACATCGGTTCCATCGCGCTCGCAGCAGGCGCGAACTACGTCCTTCTCGGTCCGAACGCGACGATGGTAAAGTCCACGAAGCCCCTGATAAGCGTCTGCGCCGTCCGCACGGGAAGCGGAAAAAGCCAGACGACGCGCAGGGTTTGCGAAATCCTGAAGAAAATGGGCAAGCGCGTCGTGGCGATACGCCATCCGATGCCCTACGGCGACTTGGCGAAGCAGGCGGTTCAGCGATTCGCGACGTACGAGGATTTGAACAAGCACTTGTGCACGATTGAGGAGCGCGAGGAATACGAGCCGCACATTGATCGCGGCAACGTGATATATTCGGGAGTCGACTACGAGAAAATCCTGAGGCAGGCGGAGACCGAGGCGGACGTAATCGTCTGGGACGGGGGCAACAACGACTTCTCGTTCTACAAGTCGGACCTGTACATCACAGTGGCGGACCCGCACCGCCCCGGGCACGAGCTTAGGTATCATCCCGGCGAGACGAACGTGCGGCTTGCCGACGTCGTCGTCATCAACAAGGTGGACACGGCGAAGAAGGAGGCCGTCGAGATGGTGAGGAAAAATGTCGCCTCAATCAATCCGCGCGCGAAGATAATCCTCGCTTCTTCGCCCGTAACGCTGGAACATCCCGAACTCGTCAAGGGCAAGCGCGTGCTCGTCGTCGAGGACGGCCCGACGGTCACGCACGGCGGAATGGGCTATGGCGCGGGATTCGTCGCAGCCAAGAACGCGGGCGCGAAGGAAATTGTCGACCCGCGGCCCTTCGCGGTTGGCTCGCTCAAGGACACCTTCAAGAAATACCCGCACCTGCACGACGTCCTGCCCGCGATGGGCTACGGCGACAAGCAGGTTTCCGAGCTCAAGGCAACAATCGATGCGAGCGATGCCGACGTGGTGGTCGGCGGCACACCCATCGACCTGAACCGCGTGATGACGACAGAGAAGAAAATCGTGCGCGTGGGCTACGAGCTGAAGGAAGAAACTAAACCCGGGCTGGAAGAGGCAATTCGGGAGCTGCTTTCGAAGCGCTGAAAAAACGCTTTAAAAGACGTAGCCGCACTAATATGTGCTACTGCGATCGTGGTCTAACGGTATGATCTCAGCCCTCCAAGCTGAAGGCCCGGGTTCGACACAGGGACGTCGTCGGCTCGCGGAGCTCGCCTCCTCGTGCCCCTGTCACCCCTGCGAATTTCCCGGCGATCGCATGTAAGTTCCACCGACTCCCCTTCGCGAACAGGAATCGGTTTTAAACAGGTATCGGGTAAGTTAATCATGAGAATCCTGGAACTGCACTGCGACTACGTGCGCTTCAAGCCGCGCGACAAGGCGCTTAAAACCGCGCCCGCGCTTACTGCGCAGGAGAAAGAAGGCGCGAAAATCGAGGACGTCCTGCTCGTGCTCACGTCCTTCGAAAAAGGGGATGACGAAGCGGTGGTGAAAAAAGCCGCGGCTGCCGTCGAGAAGAACATCCGTGAAATAAAGGCGCTGCGCATCCTCATTTATCCGTATGCCCATCTTTCCAGCGAGCTTGCTTCTCCCGAAATCGCACAGCGCCTGCTGAAGGCGTTCGCGGACGAGTGCGCGCCGTTCGCGCAGGTTTCGCAGGCGCCGTTCGGCTACTACAAGGAGTTCGAGCTCAAGTGCAAGGGGCATCCGCTGGCGGAGCTCAGCAAGACGATTTCCGCCGAGATTGGCGTTTCCGAAAAGAAGGAGGATGCGGCATCGGAGGCGCTGAAAAAGGAAGCCACCGTAAAAAGCCGCTTCTACATCCTGACTCCCGACGGCGAACTGCACGACGCGGCGAAGTTCGAATACGGCACGCACGTGAATCTCAAGAAATTCGCGGACTACGAAATCCGCAAGGTGCGGGCGTACGCGACGGAGCCGCCGCACATCGCGCTCATGCGCGAGCATCACATCGCGGGCTACGAGCCGGGCAGCGACGCGGGAAATTTCCGCTGGCTGCCCAACGGGCGGCTCATCAAAAAGCTAATCGAGCGCGACATAACCGAGTACTGCACGTCGTACGGCGCGATGGAAGTGGAAACGCCGCTCATGTACGACTACCAGCACCCGTCGCTCAAGAAGTACCTGGCGCGCTTCCCCGCGCGGCAGTACGTCGTGAAAAGCGACGAGAAGGAATTCTTCCTGCGCTTCGCCGCCTGCTTCGGGCAGTTCCTGATTGCGCACGACATGACCATTTCGTACAAGAACCTGCCGATGAAGATGTTCGAGCTGACGCGCTACTCGTTCCGCCGCGAACAGAGCGGGGAACTCGCCGGGCTGAAGCGCGTGCGCGCGCTGACGATGCCCGACATGCACACGTTCACGAAGGATTTGAACGGCGCTAAAACGGAATTCGAATCGCAGTTCCGTTTGTCGTTTGACTGGCTTTCGTCCCTGAAGCTGCCCTTCGAGGCGGGATTCCGCGCGGAGAAGGATTTCTTCGAGGAGAATCGCGACTGGTACGCGTCGATGGCGAGGCATTTCGGCAAACCCGTGCTTCTGGAGGTATTCGACGAGCGCTATGCCTACTTCATAACGAAATTCGAGTTCAACTTCGTCGACTGCCTGGACAAGGCGAGCGCGCTCTCGACGGTTCAGATAGACGTCGAGAACGCGGACACCTACGACATCAGCTACGTCGACGAGGACGGTTCCAAGAAACGCCCCGTGCTCATGCACGCTTCGATAAGCGGGAGTGTCGAGCGCGTGATTTACGCGCTGCTCGAAAACGAGGCGCGCAAAATCTCGGAAGGAAAAACGCCGTCGTTCCCGACCTGGCTTTCGCCCACACAGGTGCGGCTCGTGCCCGTATCCGAAAAGAACAACGCCTACTGCGAAAAGGCGCTCGCCGCGCTTTCGCGCGAAAACGTCCGCGCCGATTTCGACGACCGTTCCGAGACGCTGCAGAAGAAGGTTCGCGACGCCGGGAAGGAGTGGGTTCCGTTCGTCGCAGTTATGGGCGACAAGGAGCAGGCTGCGGGAAAGTTAAACGTGCGCGTGCGCGCAACTGGCAAGAACGAACCGCTCACTTCCGAAGAGCTGGGCGCGCTCGTGCGCAACGCGTGCAAGGACAAGCCCTTCGAGCCCCTGACGCTTCCCGACCACCTGACGAGGAGGGCGGGGTTCGCGTGAGCGTTTCCAAGGGCGTTTCCAGATTCGGGACGCCGAAAAAGGGAATCAAATCTTTCCGGAACCGCCTTGTTTTCCGCAGGGACGGTACGGTTTCCATAACGCGCACCGACGGCAGGGACATCCTCGTCACGTACCGTACCCCTGCAGAGGCGGTTCGTTCGCTTGCGCACGCCGCCGACAGCTCCGCGCTAGACCTTTCACGTGCAACTTCTCTTTACGTGCGCCTTAGAATAGCGCAGAAAGCAATCGGCAACTTCAAGGGAGGGACGCCTGCCGCGGTTTGGTCGCCGTACGTCACGTTGTTCGACGAAGCCGCCGCGTATGTGGGCGGCCCTGTTCGCAAGGGCGCGAAACGGAAACTGAAGCGGCAGCTCGTAGACTGGATATCGAAGCCCGCGCACGACAAGATAATGACGGTTCCCGAACTCGCCCGCAAACGCAATCCTTCGGCGGTTCTAGCGAGCCTGCTCGGTCCGCTCAAAGAAATGCAGGCGATGGTGGAAGCGCGCGGCATGCCGACGAGGCTTCTCGATAAGGAAGCGGTTGCGCGCGGAAGGCAGGGAGAGACAAAGGAGCGCCTCGGTAATGCCGAATCGAAACTCGATGCTTATCTTGCGGGTCTGCGGACGAATCTCACGGAGTCGGAAGCGCTGAGACTGCGGAACATGCTGATGTTCGAGATAATCAACCCGCATTTCCGGAAGATTCCTTCCGCGAAAATCGAGGGAACGAAGGCGCGCGTCGACGCGTTCAGGGACGCCAGAACCGCACTCCTGTCGTCGAAAACCCTGCTGGAACGCGGATATTACGCCCGCGCCGCTGAGAAAGCGCGCGGCGCGCTGGAATTATTCAGGGCTTACAAGAAGTCGGTTCTGGCAGCGAAGTCGTCCTGATTCTACCTGAGCATTCCCGGCGCAAAAAGGAGCATCAATCCGAGCAGGAGCAGTACCGCGCCGCCGATTATCTTGCAGTAGCGGGCGTACTTGTTGCCCAGCTCCGTGTTCGAAACCGCGAAAGCCGCGAGTCCGAATATTATCACGTCGTCCAGCATGAAGAACACGTCGTAGAGCAGGATGTATCCGTAGTATTCGAGCCCAGAAAGGCGGCTGAGGGCGAGAATCTGCGTGAACACGGCGGGTATCGCGGACGAGCAGACGAACTCGACGGCGTTGACGACGAACGCGAGCGCGACTATCGCGAAGAACGTCGCCCACGTCAGCGGCATCGAGACGATTTCCCGCATGCGCGTGATTGTCTTCTTTTTGTCCTCCTCGCCGCCCACCTTGCAGACGAGCGGCTTGTTGCGGGTTTCCCAATATTCCTTCACGCTGAGGATGCCGCCTCCGAGAGCCGCGAGCCCGACGATTACCATCGCGGGGCGCATGTATCCTATGAGCAGGAACGCGTTGAGCCATGCCGTCATGAACAGGAAGTAGAGCGCGCCGGACGCGAAGACGAACGAGCCGACGATTATCCAGACGCGCTTCCTGTCGTCAAGCCCCATCACAAGCGCGATGAGGTAGACGAGCACCCACATCGCGCACGGGTTGAATCCGTCGACGAGTCCGAGAATAACCGCGAGCGCGGGAAGCGACATGGCGTGCAAATCCGTTTTTCCGAGAAACGGCAAGTCAAGGACGAAACTCTGCTGTTGCGGCGCGGCGCACGACTGCCCCGTGAGCGGGTCGTTGCACGCCGTTCCGAGGCATTCCTTCACGGCGCCCTCTATCTCCGCGCCTATCTCCGGGCTGTAGCCGACGAACGTCTTGTCGCCGACGAGCGTGGTGGGCACGAGTCCGCGGAGTGCGCGCTCGCCGCAGAGCTTCTCGAACAGGGGCCCTCCCTCCGCCGAGGAGACGTCGTGCGATATGATTTTGATGCCGTATTTCTGCTCGAGCACGGGGTTGAGCTGCTCCATCTGCTCGTGGCAGTGCGGGCACGTCGGAAGGTAGAAGAAGTGGATGAACGATGCGTTCCCGTCGCCGCTACCCTGTGCCTGCGGCTGCGGAAGGAGCAGAAGCGCCGCGCCAAGGACAAGCAGCCCTAGGAAGAGCCACCTGTTGAACGGCTCGGCAAGGAACGACTTAATCGTCGCAACTACCATTTCAGTCCGTTTCCATTATCAGTTTCACGTTGCCGGTTCCGCACGGAATCGTCTGCCCGATGATGATGTTCTCCGTGATGCCCGCGAGGGAGTCCTCCTCGTTGGCGACGCAGGCGTTGAGCAGGTGCTTCGTCGTCTCCTCGAAGGCGGCGCGCGCGAGAACGGAAACCTTCTTGCCCGCGAGCCCGTGGCGCCCGACGCTCGTAACCGAGCCGTTCGCGGTCATCGCGTCGGCGATAAGCATGATGTGGCGCAAATCCACCTTCAAATCCTGCGCGTCCAGCACCTTTTTGATTTCCTCGATGATTGCGTTGCGCGCAGCCTCGATGCCGAGCACGTCGGCTATTTCCATGATGTCGTTCGTCGTGGTGCGCGTCGGGTCGATTTGGGGCAGCTTGAATATCGCCGAAAGGTTGCTGCCTTCCGTCGCGAGGCTCAGTTCCATAGTGCCGTCCGCCTTCTTCTTCTTGACGATGATTGCCCGGGTGATGCCGCGGATGCCCCTGAGGTGCAGTTCGGAAAGGCGGGTCGTCATGCGCCTGATGTTGCGCAGCGTGTTCTCCCTGTCCTCCGCCTTCTTCCTGCCCTTCGCCGGCTTCAGCGCTGCGCCCGTCTTGAGCGCGATTATTATCTCGTTGCCGTCCTTCCTCAGCTCGATGTCCGTTTCGGCTTTGCGTATCTTGTCCTCGACCTCCTTTTCCGCGATGCCGCGCTCCCTGAGTGCGGCGCGGTCGAGCACGATTGTAACCGCACGGCGCCTGAAGTCCTCGTTGATGCTGGCCACCTTGTTCAGGCGGATTTCCTCGATGGACGCCGCGATTTCCTTCGCCTTGTCCCAGTCGCCCTGGAATTCCTTCTTCAGGTAAATCTCCATGACTGGCTTCTTGGGAGTCTTGCGCGCGTCCACTATCTCCACGAGCCGCGTGAACCCGAGTTGCGCGAGCGAGGCAACGCCCGCGTAGTGGAACGTCCTGAGCGTCATCTGCGTTCCGGGCTCGCCGATGCTCTGTGCGGCGATTACGCCGACGGGTTCGCCGTAGGCAATCCTCTCGCCGCTCGACGGATCCATCCCGTCGTCGCCGTACTTGTACTGCACGACGCGCCCTTCGGCGTTGCGGACGCTGTCGTCCTTCCGGACGATGAGGTCCTGCAGCGCGTTTATGAGCCGGCGCTGCATATAACCCGTCTTCGCGGGGTTGACTCCCTTGTCGACGACGGAGTCGCGCCCTCCGGCTGCATGGAAGAAGTATTCCGTGGGCGTCAAGCCGCTGCTGTAGTTGGAGCGCACGAATCCGCGGGCGGCGTCGCCCAAATCGCCGCGCTTGAAGTGCGGGAGAATCCTGTTCCGGTAGCCGCTCGTCATGCGCTTTCCGCGGATCGCCTGCTGTCCGACGAGCGCGCACATCTGCACGACGTTAATCGGCTTGTTCTTCACGCCCGCGTTCGCCATGAGGAGCGCCGCATTGTGCCTGAACTCCCTGCCCGTGCTGGCGCGTATGGCCGACATCTTGATGTGTTCGCGGACGACTTTCCAGCACCTGTGGCGCACGCGCTCGACGACGTCCATTATGTCCTCCTCGAGCGTCTCCTTGAGCGTCTTGCCGGGCTTGCGTTCGAGCGTCTTCTTGCGGTACTTGTGGACGAGCGAGCGGAGTTCCGTCCTGCCATCCTTGTAGAGCGCGATTATCTGCCTGCGTGCTTCGGGCGTCATGTAATAGTCGTCGAGCGAAAGCGAAAGCCCGTAACTGGTAATCAGGCGCGTGCTCATCTTCGAGGCGGCGTCGATGTAGTTCCGCGCGGCTTTCGGCCCGTGCTTCACGAACAGCGCCTTCACGATTTCGTTGCTGACGCGCGAGTCGACGTGCCCGGACTTCAGCGAGCCCTTCCTGATGGATACGAACGCGTCGTTGTCGCATCCCTCGGCCTTGCATTTTTCGCACTTCCTGCACTGCCTGTTCTTGCCCTGGAAATCGAAGTCACGCGGCAGCATCATGGAAAAGAGTTCGCGTCCGTGGGTTTCGTCCGCCTTCACGTCCTCCTCGATTCCGGCTGCGTTGAGCAGTCCGCACGCCTCCGCCCTCGGGAAAACCGCATCCTTCTGCGTGAGCACGTACAAACCGGTAATCTGGTCGAGGTCCGGCGCGACGAGCGGCTCGGTGTTGCGCGGCGACAGAATCTGCCCGTCCACCTTCATGAGCATCTCCGCTTCGCTCTGCGCCTCCTCGTTCTGCGGCACGTGGATGTTCATCTCGTCTCCGTCGAAGTCCGCGTTGTACGGCTTGCAGACGGCGACGTTG
>PEXZ01000034.1:6763-11334 GCA_002763345.1 Candidatus Micrarchaeota archaeon CG08_land_8_20_14_0_20_59_11 | reverse complement strand
TCCAGGACGGGGGAAACGCGAGCGAAGCGAGTGTGTCCCCCAGCGCTGGACGAGGAATGCCGACAACTCCGATTTTCATGCGCTCGCCCGAACGGGAGTAATGCCTGCAACTGCTGCAACGCCGACAGCGCCCATTACTTCGAATCGGCTTACGGCTTACCTGGGAATCACTTTTACCATGCCGATTTTGATGGTGACGGGTATGGGAACCGCGACCTCGACCAATTCGACGGTGACATCCTCCTTCTCGGCGTCTATGCGGACGACCTTCGCCTTCTCGCCCTTGAACGGTCCGCCCGTGACTTCGACGAGGTCCCCCCTGTTGAGCGTGATTTCCTGCGGCTTGCTTTCGAGCAGCTGGTTGATTTCCGCGAACTCGATCGGGCGCGGAAGAACTCCCTTGACGTGCGGGACGTTCATCACGAGGTTCTTCGCTTCGGTTTCGTCCGGGCTTTCGACTATCAGGTAGCCCTTGAGGCGCGGCGAGACTACGAGCGCGTTTATCGGCGCGCCGAGCTTCTTCGCCTTCTCGTACAGCAAGTCCGCGACTATGCTCTCCTGCCCTGCGGTGACGCGGTAAGCGAACAGCATTTCAGACACCATTCCTCAGGTAGTATGCCGCCATCGCGATGATGAACCCGACGATGCCGACGAGCACCATGCCTATCGCCGTGGTAAGCGCCATCTGCCTGTACTCGTCCTCGCGCGGCTTGTGCGTGATTGCGAGCACGCGCTCGCTTTGAAGCCGGAAGACCTGAAGCGATTCCATTATTCCCATTATTTCTCAACTCACGAAATCCAGGTCCTCAAGCGGCTCGTCCTTTTCCATTCCCGCAGCTGCCGCGGAGCCGTTGCTCTTTATGCCCGCGAGCACCGCGAGCACGCGCACGCCGTGCTTTTCGAGCCCGTCGTCAACAGTCGCGCCCCAGATGATGTGCGAGTCCTTGGCAATTCTGGCGCTGATTGCCTGCACGGCCGCCTCCGCCTCGCCGAGCGTCATGTCGCTGCCGCCGGTGATGTTTATCAGCGCCTTGTTCGCCTCCTCGATGCGCAAATCGAGCAGGGGCGAAGCTAGTGCCTTTTCGGCTGCGGCGATGACGCGGTCGCGAGATTCCACGTTCCCGACCTCGCCGACGCCTATCATGGCGGTTCCGCTCTTTTCGAGAATCGTGCGGATGTCCGCGAAATCAAGATTGACCAAGCCGGGCTTCGTAACGAGTTCCGTTATGCCTTTCACGGAGTTCGCGAGCACCATGTCGGCCGTCTTGAAAGCGGAATTCAGCGGCAAATCAGGCACGAAAAGCAGGAGCTTGTCGTTCGGTATCACGATTACGGTATCCGCCTCCCTCTTGAGTTTCTCCAAGCCGTCGAGGGCGTTGCGCATGCGCTTCGTTCCCTCCGAGGTGAAAGGAAGCGTTACGACGCCGATGACAAGCGAGCCGCCCTCTTTTGCAACCCGCGCTACTACGTGCGCGCCGCCTGTTCCCGTCCCCCCGCCCAATCCGCACGTGACGAAGACGAGGTCCGTGTCCGACGTAACCTGTTTTATCTCCGGCACGGCTTCTTCCGCAGCCGCCTCGCCCACCTCGGGATTGCTGCCTGCGCCCATGCCCTTCGTCTTGATGCGGCCGAGGAGCACCTTTTTCTCCGCCTTCGTGTAAATGAGGTGCTGCGCGTCGGTGTTCATCGCGACGAGTTTCGCTCCTGCGATGCCGATTTCCGTCATGCGCGTGATGGTGTTGCTCCCGGAGCCGCCCGCACCAACTACGCAAACCTTCGGCGTGCTGCTTTCCAGGAATTTCAGCAAGTCGGCGTCCTCCTGCGAAACCGGCATCCCGCCTTTCGCGATAACCGCCGTGTTCTTCGAGCCGAACATCCTTTCGAAATCAACTTCCTTGGAACCCATGAGATTCACCTTACCCTCAGGTAGAGGGGTAACAACAAAAGGATTTTAATAAACTGCTTAATAATGGTTGCTGTGCTGAAGCCCGTCCTTAAAACATACGCGGACATCAAGGCGCTCAGGATTCAGGGCGCCGAGGCAGTGGCAGCCAAAAGCGTGAACGCGCTTGCCCAGGAAATGCTCGCCTCGCCCGCGAAGACGCGCAAGGGCTTCGTCAAGGGGATGCGCGAAGCGGTTTCGTTCCTGAAGTCGTCCCGCCCAACCGAACCCGCCCTGCGCAACGCGCTGCGCTTCATGCTCCTGCGCACGATGGAGTCGCGCGAAACTGACGTCGTGGCGCTCAAGCAGCTCGTCGGGCAGGAGGCGCGCGAGTACCATGAAAACGCCCTGCGCACGAAGCTCAGAATCGCCGAATACGGCGGCCGGCTGGTGCCGAAGGCCGCTTCGGTGCTTATTCACTGCCATTCATCAACGGTCATGCGAGTTCTCAAGAAGGCGCAGGACGACGGCAGGAAGCCGCACGTCTTCTGCACGGAATCGCGCCCGCTTTATCAGGGAAGAATCAGCGCGAAGGAGCTTGCGGAATACGGAATCGACACGACGCTCGTAGTTGATTCGGCAGTCAGCACCGTCCTGCACCGCATGCGCGACGACGACCCCGTTTTCGTCGGCGCGGACGCCATCACCGCCGAAGGCGACCTCATAAACAAAATCGGCACCTGCAACATCGCGACGCTCGCGAAGGAGCGCGGCGTGCGCCTCTATTCCTGCACCGGCACGCACAAGTTCGACCCGCTCACGCTCTGGGGCGAGAGCGAGAAAATCGAGGAGCGCTCCGCCGATGAGGTGTGGAAGAAGAAGGAGCGCCCCCGCCGTCTTCGCGTCCTCAATCCCGCGTTCGACATCACTCCCGCATCCTGCGTCACCGCTTTCGTCACCGAGTTGGGCGTTGTTCCGCCTTCCTCGCTCATCGGTTTGTTGTGGAAGCGCTTCGGTTTGGAAGACGAGGGGTGAATGACAAATGCCTCTCGCAGTCGTCGCAGTCGGAGGAAACTCTCTTATCCGCAAAGGGCAGAAAGGCACCGAGCAGGAGCAGTACGAGAACGCGCTCGAGACGTGCGGACACGTCGCCGGCATGATTAAGCGCGGATGGGACGTCGTCGTAACGCACGGCAACGGCCCGCAGGTGGGGTTCGCGCTCCTGCGCAGCGAACTCGCCGCGAACATCATTCCCTCGTCGCCGCTTGACTACTGCGACGCGTTCACGCAGGGCGAGCTCGGCTACATACTTGCACAGGCGCTTTCGGCGCGGCTCGAGGAGGCGGGAATAAAAAAAGAGGTGGCGGCAGTTGTCACGCGCGTTCTTGTCGACGCAAACGACCCCGCCTTCCAAAAACCCACCAAGCCCATCGGCCCCTTTTACTCGAAGGAGGATGCAATAGACCACAAGCTGCGCGACAACTGGGCGATGGTGGAGGACGCGGGACGCGGCTACAGGCGCGTCGTGCCCTCGCCCCAGCCGCTGGACATTCTTGAAAACGAGGCGATTAAGACGCTTGTGGGAAAGGGATTCGCGGTTATTGCCGTTGGAGGCGGAGGGATTCCCGTTGTGCGCGAGGGAAAAAATCTGCGCGGCGCCGAGGCGGTGATAGACAAGGACTTTGCGTCGGCGTTGCTCGCGTCGGAAATAAAGGCGGATTTGCTGCTTGTTTCGACTTCCATCGACTGCGTACGCCTCAACTACGGCAAACCGGGGGAGAAGAAGCTCTCCCGCATGACTTCCGGGGACGCGCGACGTTATCTGGCGGAAAAGCAGTTCCCCGCAGGAAGCATGGGCCCGAAAATCGAGGCGGCGCTTAAGTTCCTCAGCCACGGCGGCAAGGAAGTCGTAATCACATCGCCCGACTGCATTGAGCAGGCGCTCGCGGGAAAAGCGGGAACTAAAATAACGCCCTAGCGCCTGTAATGCCCGCGATTTCGCTGCCCAGCGCCTCGGAATCCTCGGCCGCCGCGATTGCCCCCCTGGCGCTTGTGCGGAGGGCTGACGCCGTGCGGGGTTCTTCCAGCCTCCAACTCCTTCTTCGCGTCTTGCGCCTTCTGCGAATGGAACTGGTGCTTTTCATCAACCGCCATTTTCTGCCGCGTGAGCTTTTCGATGTCGTGCAGGTAAATCGTTTCGTCCAAATCGCAGAACGATACCGCGGCGCCGCTCGCGCCGGCGCGCGCTGTGCGCCCGATTCGGTGCACGTAGGTTTCCGGCTCGTTCGGGAGCTCGTAGTTGATTACGTGCGTTATCCCGTCCACGTCGATGCCGCGCGCCGCCAAATCAGTGGCGATTACGACGCGCGATTTTCCGGAGCGGAACGCCGACAACGCGGCGGTTCGCGCGCCCTGCGACTTGTTGCCGTGTATCGCTTCGGCTGGAATATTCTCGCGCGCCAGGTTGCGCGCGATGCGGTCGGCGTTGTGCTTGGTGCGCGCGAACACGAGCACCTTCCCGCCCTGTGCGCCGCCGCGCAGAATCTGCTTCAGAAGCTCGAACTTGTCGTCGCGCTGCACGAAGTATACCTTTTGGTCGACAAGCTCGACGGTGGTGGCGCTCGGCGCAACCGAAACCTCCTCGGGATTGCTGAGTATTTCGCGCGACAGCCGCACGACTTCGGAGGGC
>PEXZ01000034.1:2412-6716 GCA_002763345.1 Candidatus Micrarchaeota archaeon CG08_land_8_20_14_0_20_59_11 | reverse complement strand
TATGATGCGCTTCACGTCGCGGATGAACCCCATGTCCAGCATGCGGTCCGCTTCGTCTAGCACGAGGATTTCAACCCCGTCAAGACGCGCGAACCCCTGCCCCATCAAATCGAGCAGCCGCCCTGGCGTCGCGATGAGCACATCGGTTCCCCTTGAAAGCGCCCGCACCTGAGGGTTCTGCCCGACTCCTCCGAATACGACCGCACGGTTGAGGTGCGCATGCCTGCCGTACGCGCCGAAGCTGTCGCCGATTTGGGCGGCGAGCTCGCGGGTCGGCGTAAGTATCAGGCAGCGAGCGCCCCATTTCGCCGTCCGCTGCTTCGCGTTCGAAAGAATCTGGATTATCGGCATCGCGAACGCCGCGGTTTTTCCCGTGCCCGTCTGTGCGACGCCTATCAAATCCCTTCTTGCGAGAACCAACGGAATCGTCTGCGTCTGGATGGGCGTCGGCTCAGTGTAGCCCTCCTCCTGCAGCGCGCGCAGAAGCGGCTCGGAAAGCCCGAGCTCCTTGAAAGTTTTTTCCATACGCGCAGTATTTCGCCGCGAAGCCTTATATTACGCGCTAGTCGCGCCCCCGCTTCAGCGAAACCGATATATAATCCGTTTTCTTCCTCTGTTTATGGAATTCAAGGCGCGCGTTTTCGACGTGGAGCAGGGGCAGAACGAGGTCGCGCTGAACGAACAGCAGGCGAAGGAACTGGATTTGGGGCTGCTGGACCGCGTCAAGGTGCGCTTCGGAAAGAAGGAAGTCGTCGCGCTCGTCGACTACTCGCACTCCGTGAGCCGAGGCGAAATCGGGCTGTTCCGCGAGGTGTCGGACGCGCTCGGGGTGGCGAAGGGGCAGGCGGTTTCGGTGGAATCTGCGAGGCGGCCGCCGAGCTTGGATTTCATCCGCAGGAAGCTCGACGGCGAGATTCTGTCGCAGCCCGAGGTTTCCGCGATTATCGAAGATTTGATGGCGGAGCGCCTGTCTCCCGCGGAGTTGGCGGCGTTCATCGTCGGCGTTTACACCAAGGGAATGAGCACGGAGGAAACAGTTTCGCTGACCAACGCGATTTACGCGTCGGGCGGCTCGCTGCACCTGAAGAAAAAGCCGGTTGTGAGCGAGCACAGCATAGGCGGGGTTGCAGGAGACCGCTGCTCCATGCTCGTCGTGCCGATAATCGCCTCCCTCGGCTTGACGATTCCGAAAACTTGCACGCGCGCGATAAGCAGCGCGGCAGGCAGCGCCGACGCGATGGAGGTATTCGCGCCAGTGTGCCTGTCCATCAAGGACGCGGAACGCGTAGTCGACAAGACCGGCGGCTGCCTCATCTGGGGCGGCGCTGTGAACATGGCGGCTGCGGACGACAAGCTCATCAAAATCCGCAACCCGTTGCGCTTGGACCCGAAGCCGCTCCTTCTCTCGAGCATTCTCGCGAAGAAAAAAGCCGAGGGCGCGCAGTACGTGCTGCTCGACATCCCGATTGGAAGGAGCGCGAAGGTTGCGACTGTCGAGGAGGCGCGCGATTTGGCGAAGGACTTCGAGGCGCTCGGCAGATACCTGGGCATGCAGATTACCTGCTCGATAACGGACGGCAGCGAGCCCCTGATGGACACAATAGGACCGGCGCTCGAGGCGCGCTCCGTCCTGCAGACGCTCTACGGCGGCGGGAGCCCCAACCTCGCCGCTAAAGCATGCGTCATGAGCGGCGTCCTGCTCAGCATGGTGCGCGGCTTCACGCGGGAGGAGGGCGCGAAAATCGCGAAGCACCAGTTGGAGTCTGGCAGGGCTCTTGAAAAGTTCAAGGAAATCGTCGGGGCGCAGGGCGGCAAGCCCGACATCAAGCCCGAGGACATCAAAATCGGGAAATACGTGCAACTCGTCAAGAGCAAGGAAGACGGGAAAATCGCGCACGTCGACAACAGGAACATCTCGCGCATCTGCCGCGCGCTCGGCGCGCCAACAGACAAGCAGGCGGGGCTTATTCTGAAAGTCGCGAAGGGGCAGAAAATCGACGTCGGCGCGCCGCTCTTCGAGCTGTACGCGAGCTCGCGCGAAAAGCTCGACTACGGACTGGAGCAGCTGCCCCGCTTCAACATCGTCGAAATCGAGCGCATCATAATCGACGTGGTTTGAGATGGACCCGCTTGAGGCTTTTTCCCGCTGGCTAGTTTTCGACGTCCTGCACCTTAGCGGGCAGTTCGGGGAGGCAGCCGCGTTCTTCTGCTACGACGTTCCCAAGGTGCTGCTGCTTCTCGCGGCGATGGTGTTCCTCGTCTCCATGCTGCGCACGTACGTGACGCCGAAGAAAATCAAGAGGCTTCTCGGAAAAACAGGCGGAATCGGCGGGAACGTGCTCGCGGCGCTGATGGGCGTGCCGACGCCGTTCTGCTCCTGCTCGGCGGTGCCCATATTCATCGGGCTCGTAGACGCTGGCGTGCCTCTAGGTGTCACGTTTTCCTTTCTGGTTGCATCGCCGATGGTGAACGAGGTGGCGATTGCGCTGCTGTTCGGGATGTTCGGGTGGCAGGTTACCGCGCTTTACATAGCCAGCGGGCTTGTGATAGCGATTGTCGCGGGATACGCCATCGGAAAAATGCATCTTGAAAAGGAAGTGGAGAAGTTCGACTTGGAATCGCTGTGGGGCAGGAAGCGCGAGCCGAAAACAACCGAGGAGCGCATCGAATTCGCGAAGCGCCAGACGTGGGAGATGACGAAAAGCGTCGCGCCCTACGTAATCGTGGGCATAGCAGTCGGCGCATTCATACACGGCTACGTGCCGACGGACTTCCTCGCAAACGTTGCGGGAAAGGGCAATCCCCTTGCGGTGCCCATAGCCGTTGCAATCGGCGTGCCGCTCTATTCGAACGCGGCAGGAGTCATCCCGATTGTCGAGGCGCTCCTTTCCAAGGGAATGGCGTTCGGAACCGCGCTCGCGTTCATGATGAGCGTTACCGCCCTTTCTTTGCCCGAGATGATTATCCTCCGCAAGGTAATCAAGCCGAAGCTCATCGCGATTTTCGCGCTGATTCTCGCGGTTTCAATCACCTTCATGGGCCTGCTGTTCAACGCGGTAATGGGCTGATTCAATGGTTTACGAACCCCGCGAGGATTCGGAAGTAAGCCGCGGATGGGGCAACGTGCGCGTTTCCCCCTCGGCGCTTACTCCGCCGACTCCCCCTTCCCGAACTGATTGACATGGTATATGAACCCCGCGAGGACTCGGAACTGCTGCGCGACTGCGTCGGGCGATTCGCTTGCGGCAGAGTGCTGGACATGGGTGCTGGTTCGGGAATCCAGGGCATAGCTGCGGCGAAGAAAAAAGAGGTGACGGGAGTAACCTGCGCGGACGTGGACGGAGCAGCGCTTGCGGTTGCGCGAAAAAACGCGGAAAAAGAGGGCGTAGCGTCGAAAATATCATTCATTGTTTCCGACCTTTTCGGAAATATTGACGACATCTTTGACTGCATCGCTTTCAATCCCCCGTATCTTCCCGGAAGGACGGGAAAAGAAGGTGCAGCAGCGTTGGATGGAGGAAGTGATGGGCGGGAGGTGACGGAACGCTTCCTTCGGGCATTTCTCCCGCACCTTGCCGACGGCGGCATCCTTCTCCTCCTGCAAAGCACCCTCTCCGATTCAGGCGAAACGGAGAAATACCTTGCCGCCCACGGCTTTACTGCGGAGAAGGTTGCGTCGCGCAAATTCTTCTTCGAGGAAATATTCGTTCTGAAGGCGGTCAGGCGTGTCGGGGCGCCAACACAAGTTTTCTAGCGGTCGGTTTCGGAAGCGCACCAGCCGATAGAGATGAAGCCCACGCCGCGAAAACATCTCTCAGGGTTCCGGGTTTGCGAGCGCGCGAAGCTCTGGTTATCCACTTCGGCAACAGGTGGGCAGGCGTGCGGTCCGCTAAATCATAAACTTCGGGCTGGCGTTCCGCTATTTCAACCAGCTTGGCCGCATTTCCTTTCCAGGACATCCTTCCCCAGAACCCCCTTCCGCTCCGCAACGATTCGAGAGCGTGCAGGGGTTTGCCGCCCTCATGCAGTTGGAACGTGAGCTTTATTGCAGCCCCTTTGTCCAGTCCCTTAATGAACTTGAACGCGGAGGGGTATTTCAACAGTACTTCCGGAAGCGGAGTGGGCATGTCTCTGTTCTCCTCCGGCGAATAAACCGAGCCGCGCTTGTGAAGCAGTTCCAGCGTGCGCGCTCCCTTGCCGCGCGTTTCCTCGCGCTCCAGAACCTCGATTGCGTCCTTGCCGTGGAGGCCTATCACTTTAGACGCGACGGCGGGGTGTGTCAAGAGCCATCTTCGCACCGTCCC
>PEXZ01000034.1:0-2394 GCA_002763345.1 Candidatus Micrarchaeota archaeon CG08_land_8_20_14_0_20_59_11 | reverse complement strand
TTTCGCGACCTGCTCGGCCATTTGTTCGTTTAACTTCTTGTCGCCCATGACGAAAGGTATGGGGCCGCGGACGCCGCTTTCGGTCAGGCGTTCAGGGTTCGAAATGCGGCTCTCTCTGGGCTCGCGTTTCTTCGGCTCGACTATCCTTGACTTTTGCAGAACGGGCATTGCAACACCCGAAGAAAGAAAAGCCGCCGGAACTTAAAACGTTTGCGATTGCGGCAATGGGCCCATTTCGCCGCCGCGTCCGCAGCTGATTTAAACCGTGCCTTCGAATAACGTTTATGGCGTCGCTTAACGCGGGTCCCGAATACTACGCGGCAGAGGCGCGCTACTCGGAGGCGAAAACTCCCGAGGACAAGCTCGAGGCGCTTCAGGAGATGCTGCGCTTCTGCCCGAAGCACAAGGGCTCGCAGAGCATAATCGCGGACATACACAACAAGATGGCCCGTGCGCGCAAGGAGCAGGCGCGCGAGGAGGCGGTGAAGAAGGCGCGCAAGGGCGGAGGCGGCGACTTCGTCAAGAAACAGGGCGCAGCCCAGGTCGCCCTCCTGGGATTCGCGAATACGGGCAAGAGCTTCCTGCTGAAAACCCTGACGGCCGCGCATTCAAGCTCGACGCCCGCTCCGTTCGAGACGCTCTTCGTCGTGCCGGGAATGATGGAGTTCGGGGGCGTCCAGATACAGCTGCTCGACACCCCCAGCATCCATCCGGGCAACAAGAGCATGATTTTTTCCATAGCCCGAAACGCGGACATGGCGCTCGTTCTGCTGAACGACGAAAGCGAAAAGCATTTTTACGAGGGAATGACGGCGAAGCGCCTGATGTTTGCGACATCGCGTGACGGCACGGACGCACTGAAACAGCGGATTTACGACGCGCTCGGCTTAATCCGCGTCTTTACGAGGAATCCAAAAACAGGCAAGGCGGACGACAAGCCCGTCGCTCTGTTCAAAGAGGCGCGAACAGTTTCGGACGCGGCGAGGCAGATCCACAAGGACTTCGCCTCCGCCAGCGCGCGCGTTTGGGGCTCCACGAAGTTCGCGGGGCAGCAAGTGCGCGGCAGCTATCAGTTGGAAGACGGGGATTTATTGGAGCTGCAAGTTAGGTAACGCGGGGGAATCAGGAGAACCGCTGAACTGAAGGGGGCGGAGCCCCCTGCGGGTTCGATGGCGACTTATTGGAGTTGCAGATACGGTAGTGCGAAACGTTGAATTATGGCGCAATTTCTTCCCGTTTCGCGTAAAGTTCTGGCAGGTGTTTTTCGCTTATTCTGAAGCCCGCGCCATGGTCGCGCACGAAAAGACCGCGTTTTCCGGTTTTGTGTCTGCGAATGTCCATGCGAAATTCCCAAACGACTATTCCTTCGGAAAGCAGGCGCTCAAAATTTTCTTCACTTAGAGTAGATAAGTAATAGGCGCGGCAATAGTGAAAGTGTTCTTTGCCTCTAATTTTTTTGACCTCCGCGAACACGACGAGGAGATTTTGGGCGAGTTTGGTGCGTATTCTTTCCATCAGTTCGTCAATTTTGAAGTAGCAGAGAACACCATCGCGTTCGTGGACGACGTTCAGCCGATTGTGCTTCCGATCCAGCGCCAGTTTAAGTCCGCGAGCATTAAAGGCGGTCGCAGTAAGGGTTACCTTGAGCGCCTGGCGTCCTTTGGCGTCAGGATAGCCGTATTTTCTTATGATTTCTTCCGCAGACAGAGGGTCCCAATACGGAGATTTTGTGATTAGGGTTACTCTGGAACTCGCCTTGGCCCTCTGGGACTTAAGCTCGATTATCTTGCCACCGAATTGAAAATCGTTCGAAACGTTATTCTCGGGTATTCCGAACAACTCCTCCAATGTCTTGCCGATTCCTGTGTCGCCGCCGCGAAGGGACTTTACGAAGCCCAGTTTATAGATTTCCTTGAATTTTCTACGAAAATTGATTGTCGGCAATTTCGAAGTAGGTTTGTGCCGTCCTCTCGAACCCATAACTAGTCCTAACTGCGAGAGGGCTATAAAACACTATTCGAACGCTTATTTCTGAACGACTATGATGTTTTCCTTGCTCATGGTCCTCCCAACAACTCCGGCTTCGTTTGTCGGGCTGTTGATTAGCGGTATTGTCTTGTACGGAATGTTGCGGTCTATGCCGCAAACAGTTTCAAATCCGAGATTTTCACACAACTCGGAGGTTATTTTACTGGACGGAATGTAGGTATCCTTTACCGTTCGGTTACCTATGACGATGCCCGCGATTCCGTCCTCGCGCAGAACCCGATGCATTTGCTTGTAAACGTCGTTCAAATCCACAAAAAACCATGCGACCTCTTCGGCGCGCTTTACGTCCTTCGATGCGATTGTTTTCAGCACGGAGTTGAGGGTTTTGGATTTCAGCGAGAAATC
>PEXZ01000010.1:1208-11207 GCA_002763345.1 Candidatus Micrarchaeota archaeon CG08_land_8_20_14_0_20_59_11 | reverse complement strand
GCGCTGGAATTCAAGGGCATCAAGGCGTCCGGAGCAACCGTGGCGATAGAGGGCTTCGGCAACGTCGGGGAGTTCACGGCGAAATTTTTGAGCGAAGCGGGATGCAGAATCGTCGCGGTTTCCGATTCGAAGGGCACCGTATATGACGAGAAAGGGCTCGACGTGCCCGCGCTCACCGACTGGAAGACGAAGGGCAACTGCGTCGCCGATTTCAGAAACGGGCAGAAGAAGAGCGGCGAAGCGCTCTTCGAGCTGCCGGTGGACGTGCTTATTCCTGGGGCGCGCCCGGACGTGATTAACGCGGGAAACAAGGACAAAATCCGCGCGCGCATAATCGTGGAAGCGGCGAACATTCCCGTGCCGCTGGACATCGAAGCGGAACTGGAGAAGCGCGCCCTCCTGGTGCCCGACATCGTCGCGAATTCGGGCGGCGTCATCTCGTCGTACATCGAAACGATTCACGGCACGCCGGAGCAGATGTTCAAGTTCGTAAAGGAGAAGGTGACGCGCAACACCAAGCTCGTGCTCGAGAGGGCGCACGCCAACGGGAAGGGCACGCGCAAGGCTGCCGTCGAGATAGCGCAGGAGCGCGTCGGGAAGGCGATGAAATGAACGAATATGAACTCGCAATCGTCGGCGGCGGCCCTGCGGGCTTGAGCGCGGGTATCTACGCGGGGCGCAGGGCCCTGAAAACTGCGATTTTCGAAACCGCGATGCCCGGCGGAAGCATGAACTGGACGACCTACATGGACAACTACCCGGGCTTCGTGCACAGCATGGGAATGGAAATCTCCGCGAAGATGAAGGAGCACGCGGAAAGCGCGGGCGCGACGATAATCAACGAGGAAGTCATGACAATAGAAAAGAAGGGCGACTCCTTCCTCCTGAAAACCGCAACGGGCAATGAGTACGCTGCCAAAGCGGTGATTCTGGCGACCGGGGCGGAGCACCGCAAGCTCGGCGCGAAGGGCGAGGACGTCTTCGAGGGCAGGGGCGTGAGCTACTGCACCACCTGCGACGCGCCGCTGTTCCGCGGAAAGAACGTGGCAATCATAGGCGGCGGGAACACCGCGATTACCGAGGCGCTCCTGCTCGCCGATTTGGCTGCGAACGTGTACATCGTCCACCGCAAGGCCGCTTTCGAGGCGGAAGAGGTGCTTGTGAAGCGCTTGGAAGCGGCGAAGAACGTCAAGAAAATTTACAACAGCGTCGTGCTGGAGATAACGGGCGACAAGTTCGTAAAGCAAATCAAAATCATAAACACTGCCACGAAGCAGCAGACTGCGCTAGACGTCGGCGGCGTGTTCGTCGCAATCGGCACGGTTCCTGCGAGCGCCCTCGCCGCAAGCGTGGGCGCCGACGTGAACGACGCCGGGCACATCAAAACGGACGCACGCAAGGCGACGACGTGCGCGGGCGTTTTCGCCGCAGGCGACGTCACGGACGGCCCGTTGCAGCAGGTGGTCACGGCAGCCGCGGACGGCGCCATTGCCGCAGTGAGCGCGCACGGCTACCTGAAGGCGAAGCAATGACGTTGTGCCTCGACGAGTTCGGCATCCTCGCGATAATAGTGGTTGGCATCGTGCTCTGGGAAGCCATAGAGCACGGCATGCTCTTCGGTGAGTGAGACGGGAATCGCTGGAAACATAGCGGCGCTGAATATTCCCGAGGGCGTATTGTTGGTGGCGGTTACGAAGGGCGTGCCGCCGGAACGCATCGGGGAGGCGATTCGCGCAGGCGTGAAAGCCGTGGGCGAGAACCGCGTGCAGGAAGCGGAGAAGAAGGGGATTGCGGGGATTCGCGGCGCGGAAAAACATTTCATCGGGAAACTGCAATCGAACAAGGTCGGGAAAGCCGTCGAGATTTTCGACGTGATTGAGAGCGTCGATTCGCTGCGCCTTGCTGAGAAGATAAGCGGCGAGGCGGCGAAGCGCGGGAAGATAATGCGCGTGTTTTTGGAAGTGAACGTTTCCGGCGAGTTGAAGAAGGGGGGAGTGAAGCCCGCCGAGGTTGCACCGTTACTCCGCGAAATGCGCGCGCTTTCGTCCCTCTCCGTCGAGGGACTGATGTGCGTCGCTTCCCGCGAAAATCCGAGGCGCGATTTTCGGCTGCTGAAGAAGCTTTTCGACGAAAGCCGCGGCTTGCGCTTCCTCTCGATGGGGATGACGGACGACTATAAAGTCGCGCTCGAAGAGGGCGCGAACGCCGTGCGCGTCGGGCGCGGCGTGTTCGGCGAACGTTTTTAATTCCGGCGCGCCCAAACACCATCATGGGCAGGAAGGTCGTCGTAGAACTTTGTTCCGGGCATTCGCCGGTTCTTTTCACGAGCCTACAGCGCAGGATAAGCAGACACGCCGACAGGGGGGACATTTACATAGGCGTGGACCTGAACACCGCCCCGCTCGAATTCGCGCGCGGGATCGCAGGGAGACACGAAAAACTCGCCGCCGCGATGGCGGAGGGAAGGATTAGGTTCGTAAACGCGGATGTGAGGAAGGGCATTCCGCTTCCCGACGGGTTCGCGGACATCGTGCATCTTCATTTTCCGAACTTCGTGGACGAGCCGCACAGCGGAAGCGCGAGGGACATCGTCAACGAAATAAGGAGGATTCTCAAGCCAGACGGGGGCCGCGTGATGATGAGCATAGACGAGCGCGGCGGTGTCCTGACCGACAAGGAGGCGCTGAAACAGACCGCTCAGAACGCGGGGTTTCTGGTGGAGGAGCTGCGGACCCGCAGGTTGAGCAGGCCGGGCACGGGGCGCGGGTTCAGGGAGCCGCATCTCACGGATTTCGCGATACCGCCGAAAGGAACGTTCGTCCTGCGGATGAAATTGAAGAAAGAAAGATAATCAGCGCTTCTTCTTGGGCGCACTTGGCGCGCCGCCGTACTTCTTGCGCAGCCGCTCGTACGTCTTTTCCGAAACTTTTCCGGAAAGCAGCAGGTCGTCGAGTCCGCGCTCCCTATCCGCGTCAGTCGGGGGCTTCCTGCGGCCAGCGAACGAACGCGACAGGAAGAAGCCGCCAATCGCGACTGCGGCGAACAGCAGGAGGACGCCGAAGAGCACGACGTACCGCTGCATCGAGGGCTGCGACTGCTCCACAACCGCGCTGACGCGCAGCTGCGGGCTGGGCGACGGCGCAACCGAAGCGGAAGGAAGGGGCTGCTCCGCCTCCGCGAATGCGGCGGGGATGCGCTCGGCGAGCAGTTTCGCAAGAAGGCGCAGCTTGATTGCATTCACGGAATATGCGTATTCGTTGGTGCGGTTCGCCTCCTGCGCGTTGTAGAGGGCATGTCCGTAGTACAGCATCGCCCAGACCGAGGCGTTGTAGGGGGAGAGCGAATCGTTTAGGGCTGTTGGAGCAGTGCCGGTTATGTCGCGCGCACTCCTGCTGCCTTCGGACAGTGCTTCGGAGAAGGACGCATCCATGAGAGCCGCGAGATAATCGCCTTCGGAGAACGAATCCTCCGCCGCTTCCAGATGCCTCAGCGCCTCCGCGTCCGCGGCGTACAGCGACGCGTTCGCGGACGCGATTGCCTGCGACGCCGGGCCCCGCACGGCAAGCTCGCGGAAGGACGCCTCCGCCTCCATTCTCGCCGCCTCGCCGTTTATCTGCACCGCGGCGGAATACCAGTTCAACGCCGCCGCGTAATCCTCGAAACCAGGAGCGCCGTTCTGCCTTATCGACTGGAGCTGCTGCTTCGCCCAGTGCCAGCGCATCTGAGCAGCAGCCACCCACTCCGCGTTGCGCTCGTTCTTCTGCGTGAACGTCATGTTCCCGAGCTTCGCCTCCAACTCCGCCAGAAGCGCGGGCATCCCCTGCGTCCCGTTTCCGTCGAGCGCGATTGCGTCGAGCGCCATCTTCGTGAGAAACAGCTCGTTCGCCGCGGTGTAGTAATAGCCGCGCTCAAGCATCTGGCGCGACAGGTTCAGGGAAACGCCCACCTCCTGCGCGATGAGCGCGGAATCGTTGCCCTTCGGGAGCGAATCGAGCGTGCGCAGCAGCTCCGTGCGCTCGTTCTCCGCGATTCTTTTCATCGGCGCGAGTTCCTTCGGAACCGCGACGGGCGTGAGGTTGAGCGGCGCGATTTCTATCCGCGACGCGTTCACGGCAGTGCCCTCGGCTGTGAAAGCGAAGCGCATCGCGTCCTCCGCCCGCGATATCTCGACAACCTGCATGCCCCACGTCGCAGGCGCATACGTCGTCAAATCAACGCCGTCCTGGACGCTCTGGGTTCGCGGGACGAAGAACACCTTGATGCCCTGAGCCGACGCCGCCTTCGCCTTCTCCATCACCCCGCTTATCTTGCCGATGCTCCCGTCGGGCTCGATTGTGCCAGTTATCGTGAGATCCTGCCTCGGCTTCCTGCCCGTGAATTCCGAGTATGCGAGCACGGTGAGCACCGCGCCTCCGCTCGGGCCGTCTATGATTTCCGCGTTGGCGACTACCTTGTAGAGCAAATCATAGGCGGAGACATCGACGCCCGCGAGGCGCGCCGCAACACGCGATGCGGTCCGCGCGGACTGCTGCGTGTCGACGCTGATGTAGGGCTCGATGTCTATGTAAACGTTCCCGTTTCCGGGGATGGCGCGCGCCTCTATCGTCGTGAGCATGCCCTGCCCGTTCGCATCCACCGCGGGCGCGTACATCGTCGTAAGCGCGGACGCGAAAACCGCTAAGGAAAACAACGCAATGAACGAAAGCAATCGCATGCAATCACGCAGTTATTTTCCCAAAATGCTTTTGAGGCCGCGGAAGTCCGCCTCGTGCATCGCGAACACGACGGTTTCGCGGCTGCCCAGCATGTCGTAGTACGCGAGCTCAGCCTCGACTTTTCCGAGCGCAAGGGAGCCCTTCTTCGTGAGGCTCTCGACGTAGCCCTTCTTCACGTCCCGCGCACGGTGTCCGAGTCGCAGCGTTATGTGCTCCTCGAACACGTCGATGCTGCCGACGCCGTCGGCGGTCTGGGCTGAAAACGAACGCTGGGGCTTGTCCATGGATACACACCCTCCGCGAGGATTATTAAAGGGGGGATATATAAATATTCGACAGCCGGGGTGGCGGAACCAGGTAACGCGCTAGACTCGAGGGACTTTTTTCTTTCTTTAAAAGAAAGAAAAACCTCCACTAAAAAGAAAGAAGCCCGCGCAATCTAGTGAGCTTCGGCTTGTGCGAGTTCAAATCTCGTCCCCGGCGTTGAGCCTCGCGGGGGGGAACTACGTTCCCCCCGTAACCCTCGGGTACGACCCCCTTCCTTTGTGGTTTTCAGGCAATTATTAGACAATTCCCTCCTCTTCCGAAACCCTTTTCTATCGCGCTCTCCTGCCCTCCTTATGAACGTGTTCTCCGACGCCTTGCAACTCGCGCGTTCGCCCGATAAAAAGTTAAGAGCGTTGTTGAAACAAGACGCGTCATGGCGCGACGTTTTTACCAGAGTCAATTCGGCTCTCTTGGTTGCTTTCTTGATTTACCTCTTTGGGAGCCTTGTCGTGGAAGGACTTAGGTTGACTGAACCCGACTTGCCTGGTTACCTGCTTGTGAGGTCTTACGGCGAAGTTTTTAACCTTGTTTTAGTGGTCGCGGCGTCCAATCTCGCCTTGCTTTTGATTTCTGGCGTTTATTACTCGGTTTCCCGCCTTGTCGGCGGGAAAAAAAATTCTTTCAGGTGTCAAACTTTTTTGCTTTCCCGCGTTTTTTCCGCTGGCGCACTCGGCTTTGCCTGTGCTCTTTTCCTGAACGACGTTTGCAACATCATTAGCTACTTTACCGGGGCATACTCCAACTTTTTTTCAATAACGGTGGGTCTGGCCGTGTTTGCGCTGGTTCTTTACGCGGTTTACCGAACCATTGCCTTGGTCCACTCGTTTGAGCTTGTTAAGGCGTTAGTCGTCTTCTTCCTGCCATTTTTCCTGCTTTATTTCCTGTTTTTTTCGCTTTCCTGGCTTTATCTCGCTTACTTTGCGCAACAAGGTTTGCGCGTCACCGTGGTTGGCGAGCCGTCCGAAAACTTAGAGGAATGGCTGGGTTCCGAAATGTTTGAACTCAGTGGAATTGATTATCGCCCGCTGAGTTCCGAAAAGATTCAAGTTGACGGAGTTGAAGTTGATCACGGCATGATCATAGCCGGCGTTCCGGGTATGCTGGATTCCTTTGACGTGGTAATCGTTTCGGGCGCGGAGCGCTGCAACCGCAACGTTTTGGACGAGTTGAAACGGTACTTGGACGAAGGCGGCAAAATGATTCTGGTGGGGAACGCTTGCACGCGGGTGCCTGAAATGGAGGGCGTGGGATGGAACGTTTGGGACAACGGATTCGACGATTACGTGCCCGTGCGGTTCGTAGGCACCCATGAAATAGAGTCCAAGTTCCAGATTTTTGACATCAATCATCCAGCTTTCAACGGCGTCACCAACTTTGATTTTGCTGGCACGATTGCCGTGGTTGAATTGAAAGACGAAGAGCACCATTCGCGTTTGCTCGCCTTTTTCAGTGAAACCGATTCGTATTCCGTTGACGCAAAACCCGCGATAGTGGAACATCGCTGCGTGTGGATAAACGAGAACACTTGCCGTGCCTTCGGACCCGCTTATTACGTTGCTTTTGACTTGGGTTTGACTTCGCGGGAAATGCTTCAAAACATTCTTTTAAGCCTTAAGGAGTAATGTTGCAATGGACACGTTGAAGGTGAAGATTGCGGGCATTTTTTGCCGCCCTCCTGTTTTACAACGCTTCTCCCAGCCATGAAACCCAATTGGCCTCCTCGCCTTCGCCCGGTGCTTCGGCGCCCAGCGAAATTGGTTTCGCGGGCCTCGCAAACCCCCGTTTTGCAAAGTCGTCGCCCAATTCCGTACGGGCTAAAATAAAATCCGTTTTCTTTGGCGGAGCCATCGCCTTTCTTTTACTAAAAGAAAGGCAAGGCATCTCGTCCCCGGCGCTGATTTTATTTTTTTACCGCCTCAGTGCAGCCGCTTGAAGTCCGTGAACGCGCCGCTCGCCTCGCTCCAGATTACCTGCGCCTTTTCCACGTGCCGCGTGCCGTCGCGCACCTGAATCGCCTTGACGAAGCGCTCCGCGTCGGCGTCGTCTCCTTCCGCGACTATGCTCACGGAACCGTCGTGCTCGTTCTTCACCCAGCCGACGACGTTGCACATGCGGGCGCGCGCCTCGACGAACGAGCGGTAGAACACGCCCTGCACGTCCCCGAAAACGCGAATCTCAGCCCTTTTCATAAAATCACCAGCAATCATTCGATAGTAATGGCGGGTTTCAGCGGCATCGCTTTCTCCTTCCGCTCGCTTTTAGAATCCTCCTCTTTCTCCACGACAACCCGCGCGCCCAATTCCTTCGAGAGGAAGTCGGATGCCTGCGCGAGCACGTTCTTCTCGTCGATTTCGCGCAGCTTCGCCGCGCTCAGGACGTAGAAGTTCTTGGCGGCGTACTGGGATAAAGCGTCCTCGCTGCTGGCGGGAGTGATGGCATCGGCTGACGGTGCGCTTTCAAGCATCTTGGCGAGTGCTTCGCGCTTCTTCTGCGACGCCACGGTCATGGTTATTCTCGTTATTTTGCGCGGCTGCTTTCTCGTGAGCATGGTTATGATGTCCTTCGCGTCCTGAGCAGCCTTCAGCACGTAATCCTCGGCTGCCTGCGCCTTCTCGTCTATGAGCGTTTCGTCGACTGCGGGCCACTCCGCCAGGCTCACGAAACCCTTCCCGCCGCTCTTCTCCCACAACTCCTCGCACAGGTGCGGCATCACCGGCGAAAGAAGGCGAATCCACTTCGAAAGCACGCGGCTTGCGACGTAGTCCTGCTCTTCCTTGGAGGCGCGCTTGTGCAGGTGCTCGAAAAGATTGAGCACGCGGTAGAACGACACCTGCACGTAGTCGCGGAGGCGCAGCTCCTCAAGCGCCTGCGTGCTTTCCTTCAGCGCGGATTCGAAGTTGCTGAGGAACCAGCGCCCTGCTGGACGCATCCCGACGGATGCGTCGTCCAAGGACGCGTCTCCGGCCTTCCCTTCGCCATTCGCCGCGGCAGTCATTCCCTCGCACATCGCGGCGAATCGCGCCACGCTCCGCCTCGCGCTCTCTATGTCCTTCTTGCGGAAGTCGAGCGTGCTGCCGAGGTCCGCCGAGGAAACAGCGTACAGCCTGAAAAGGTCCGCGCCGTAGTTCTTCGCCACGTCGTCCAGAAGCACGACGTTTCCCTTGCTCTTGCTCATCTTCGCGCCCTCGCTCAACACCATCTCGTTAAGCGAGATTCCGGCCGGCCATTGTTCGCGGCCGAAGATTGCGGTGTGCGCGAATATCATGAAACTGAGGTGGTTCGTGATGTGCGCTACGCCCGTATGACGCAGGTCGTTGGGATACCAGTAGAGGAAGTCGGCGCGGATGTCGTCGAGAACATGCTTCGGAATTGAGGGTTCGCCCGTCCCCTCGCCTAGGAGCGCGTAATCAAAAAAGGCGGGCGGCATTTGTTCCGCGGCTATCCCGTGCTCCCTTATTTTTTTTATTACGAGATAGAACGCCATGTAAAGCGTGGAATCGCTCAGCGACTCTATAATCCAGTTCCTGTCGAACGGAAGCTTCGTTCCGAGCCCGCGCCTGCGCGCGCACGGACGCTTGTCCAGCCACGCGAACACGTCCCTGAATTGTTTGCGGTAACTCCCCGGATGAATCAGCATGTCCTCCAGGCAGGAATACGATTTTTCCTTCCAGCCCTTCGCGTTGAAGTCGAGAAACCACTGTTCGGGCATGACTGCTGCGAAGACCGCGCCTCCGCACCTGCACGACGCAGCCCTGCTGATTTCGTAGAATTCTTCCATCAACCCGTTGCGCTTGAGCCAAGCGCCCACGTCCTCCTTCGCCTTCCCGACTGGGGAACCGGCGAACACGGAGCAGTTGTCCATCATCGTTCCGCCGTAGTATTCCGCCTTGTACAGCTCCGCTGTTGCCTTGTCGAGCGCGCTTTTGTCCTTGATGCTCTTGATTTTCATGCGCCCGACTATTTCGACTGCGGGGAATTCGCCGAATCCGGGGGTTTTGATTAGCGCGATTGGCTTGATTGCGTCCGCCTTCTCCTTCAGCCCCGCGTACTTCGCCAGCGTCTTCTCGTCCTTCTTCAAATCCTCGATTCCCACGTAGTCGTAGGGTGCGTGGCCGGGAACCGAGTGGACGAAACCCGATGCGTTGGCCGGGTCCACGAAGGAAGATGGAAGGATGGGAATGGTTCTGCCGAGGGGGTCCGTGCAATCCTTTCCTACGAAGTAGTCGCCCCTATGCTCTCCGACAACCTCGAACTGCCGTCCCTGCAAGCGCAGCTTCTCGACTGCCTGCGCGCTGACGAACCAGTACTCGAAGCGCGGCTTCCTGCGCTTGTCCCCTTCAATCGGGAACGCTATCTTCGCGTACGCCGCGTCGGGGTTCACGAACATGTTCGTTATGCCGAACACCGTCTCGGGCCGCAGCGTGCAGGATATGATGAAGCCGTCCTCGAATTTCGATTTCAAGCCGTAGAACTGCTGCAGCCCTACCGGGTCGGTGTCGCCGTCGCGGATGTCGTCCTCGCCGACTGCGTTCGCGCACTTCGCGCAGTACAGTATCGGATAGGAAGCCCGCACGAGATAGCCGTGCTCCATGTATTTCCCGAACTGCCACTCGACGAAGCGGTTGTACTCGGCGTCTCCCGTCGTGAACTGCCTGCTCAGGTCAAGGGAAAACCCCATGCGCTTGAAGTCGTAGACGAGCTTCTGCGAGAAGTAGCGCACGATGTTCCACGGCTCCTTGAACGAGGCGACGATTTCGCCTATCTTCGCCGAATCCTTCTCGTAGATGCCCACGTACCCGCGATAGAGGTCGATTGTCGCAGCGTCGCCGTCCGCTATGCGCGAGCTCACGCCGAGCACCGGCGTGCCGGTGATGTGGAAAGCCATGGGCCAGAGCACGTTGAATCCTGCCATGCGCTTGTAGCGCGCTATGACGTCGCCGTTCGCGTACGTCCTGCC
>PEXZ01000010.1:0-1176 GCA_002763345.1 Candidatus Micrarchaeota archaeon CG08_land_8_20_14_0_20_59_11 | reverse complement strand
GATACGGAACTGTGAAGAAGAATTTTTCGCGCGACTCGTCGCGGCTAGGCTCGAAAATCCGCTCCTCGAACCATCGTTTCTGCCACTTGCTCTCGACTGAGGCGAAATCGTATTCCAACTAGCACCACCGATGGAAAACCTTAGAGGGAGGTTGTTTTTAGACGTTTCTTTCGCGCCCGCAGGGGCATCATGCAGCTGCGCCGGCGCGGGGCTTTATCACTATCGAATTGCCCGCGGTTTTGACGAAAACGGTTTCTCTCGCCCTGAGGCCGAGTTCCCTGACAACCGCGGCGGGTATCGGCACTGCAAGCGAGGAACCCACCTTGACGACGTGCCGTTCTACGGAATGCTCGCGCTCCATCGCCTCCACCCTCCGCATGACATCCTCCGAGTAGGCGACGTGTCCGTTCGCGCACTTGAACGCGTCCACGAACACGCCTTCGGCTACTCGGTCCTGCGTCTTCCGCAGTTTTTTTCCGCATATGCCGCATTTTTTTTCAGCCATTCGGATCAGCCCCGTTTGTTCCAGAAAGCGGTTATTACGAAAATGCACTCCCCGTCGTCACGGAAGACGACGACGAGTTCCCCCTTCCGGTATTTCTTTATCGCCTTGAACTTGTCGGGCTCTCCGTCAAGGCGCTTCCTGCCCGTATTGACGCAGTCCCGCGCCATGTCGACGTCGATGTCCTTGTCCTCGCGATAATGTTTGGAAAAGATGAACGGTTTCGCCAAACAACCACCCGTACTTACATATAAGTATCAGTAAGTATATTTAACCGTTTCGGTCGCGGGTCGCGTCTGGCGCGCCTATTTGGAGTAAGCGAGCAGTTTGACCGTCTTGGTTCCTTTTGCTCCGACGTTCGCGTCGTCAAGCCGGATGTAAATTATTCCGTCGTAGACGTCGCCCGGCTGCAGCGCGACGCGCTCGAGGAACGCGCCCTGGGCGGAATAAATCTCGAATATGGCGGTTGGCTGGCGCGCAACGCCTGCTGGCGCGGCGACGACCTCCTTCAGGTTCAGAATCATTCCGTTGGCAAGGCTCATCTCGTTCTTCTGCAGCTCGCGCGCCGCCTCGACGGAGGACGAACCCTGCTCCTCCGAGGCAACCGCCCAGCCCGTCATCACGCTCTGCCTCTGCGTGGCGGGCGCTATGGAACCCGAAACGTTCAAGTAAAT
>PEXZ01000027.1 GCA_002763345.1 Candidatus Micrarchaeota archaeon CG08_land_8_20_14_0_20_59_11 | reverse complement strand
ACGCGGATTCAAAATCGCGCATAACGAGCGTGTTCGAGCACGCGAACTGGAACGCCTTCTTGAAGCGGCCGTCGAACTCAACGAGATTAATGAGGAAATCGACGGCGCCTTTTTTCTTCAGCAGTTTCTCGTCTTCGGCAGACGGCGTCTGGATTCTGTCCAGTGGAATCAGCGATATGCGCCCCAGCTTGTTTTCCTTCAGGTATTCGACGACTTTTCCGGCGGTCTTGACGTCGTCGACAACCACGTAATTCAGGCGCGAGCCGAGCGCGGCGTTCACGGCGACGGAATTCTCGGGTTCGTACGAGCAGAGCTCCTGCACGGTGCCGTGGATGCCCTTGATTTTCTCGCGCATGGCGATTACCGCTTCGAGCGAGCGCGTCAGGGCGTCGGCGCTCGCGCCCCTGAGGCGCAGGTTTATGTCCGCGATTTTCTGCCGAGCCGCCAGAATCGCGTCTTCAAGAAGGGGAATGCGCCTGTTCAATTCCGTCTCCTCGTCGAACAGCTTCTTCGACGACGCGTCGAATTCCGCGACCTCCCCCCCCGCGTTCGCCATCGCAGCAGCCAGCTCCTTCTTGCGCGACGCGAAATCCTCAAGCGGCGTTCCTGCGCGCAGCCTGTCGAGCTGTTCGTCGCGCAGCCGCCTTATCTCGGACGTTTTTCCGGCTTCCGCCTGCACCACGTTCAGGCGCTCCTTCGCGGCGTTCATCTCCTCCTGCAGCGAATCCATTGCCTGCCGCGCAGTTTGGAAGTCCTTTGAGAAGTTTTCGGACTGGGACATGATGTGCTTGAGTTTTTCGTTCTCCTGCGAATACATGCCCTCGAACGTCGCGACCGCTTCCTTCAGTTCCGAGATGCGCCTGCGGGAGCCCTGCACCTCGTCGTTTGCCCTTCCCTTCCCGAGCCCGATGTCCCGCAGAATGCCCTCCATCTTTTCAAGGAACGCTTTTCGCTCCACTATCGCCGCCTGCGCCTGCGTGATTGCCGCCTCCAGCGACGAAATCTCCCGCTGCAGTTCGAGTTCCTTGCCCTGGCTGCTCGCGACTATCTTCGCATTGACCTCCTCGGCTTTCGCGTTTATCGCCGCCACGTCGGCGTCGATGGCGTCCATCTGCATCTTCAGGACGCCGAGTTTCGAGCGGGAATCGACGGACGCGTCGACGAGCGATTCGAATTCCTTCGAAAGCGCCTCGACATCTATTGACAGGAGCGTGGCGTTCACGCGCTTCAGGCGCGCGTTCAAGTCCAGGAATGTTTCGGCGTCGCGCTTCTCCTTGCCCAGCTCCTCCAAAAAGCCCTCGCGCTCGCTGAGCACGGCGCGCGCCTCCCTGAGCTTGTCCTCCACCTTGTCCAGCTCGGAAAGCGCCTCCTTCTTCTTCTCCTCGTATTCCGTGACGTTCGCGAGGAAATCAATCAGTCCGCGCCTGTCCTTCGGGTTCATCTCGACTATCCGCTGCACCTCCCCCTGCTTGATGATGTTGTTCTTCGAAAGCCGCGAGCGCGAGAGGAACTCCTCCATCACGTATTTCTTCACGCGCTTGCCGTCGAGCAGGTATTTCGTCTTCCCGTCCTTCCGCAGCAGATGCCTGATTTCGTGCTCCGCGCCGTTCGTCTCCAGCGAGAGCGCCACCTCGGCGACGTTGTTGTCCTGGAAAATCAGGTCCTTCGTTTTCTTGACGCGCATCGCCTTGAGGCTGGACTCGCCGAACGCAAACAGGACGGAATCGATGATGTTCGTCTTTCCGCTTCCGTTAGGGCCGACGATGGTGCAGACGCCCTGCGTCAGATGCACCGCGCCCGTCTTGAAGGACTTGAAGTTCCGCATCACGATTTTCTTGATGAACATGTAGTTTTAGGAAAAGCGCGCGCGCTTATATAATATTATTAGGTGGGGGCTTCCAGTGGGCGGAACGGGGGTATAACCGCATTGGCTTTTTCCCCTTCCGCGTTAGCGGGTGGTTGCAAGAAGAAGCCGGCGGACGCGTTTCCGGGTGCGGGGGCCGCACCTGCGCAGGTACTCCCTCAGGATCGGTTCCCGCAATGCCTTCCTGAGTTCGCGCAGCGCCTGGGCGGGCAGGGGCGCGTTGAAGTGGGCGTAGTCTATCAGCGTTTTTTCCGGGTCTGAAACGTTGACGAACCAGTCGCCGTACCTCATCGTTCGGTAGCCGAAAAACATTTTGCGGCTTATGCGCCGCACCAGGTAGTTGTTTCCCGCGAAGGTGCGGACGCCCGAACGCACCTTGCGGGGGGTTATGACAACAGGGTTGGTTTCCTGTTCCCAGAATCCGTGGAGCGAGAGGGCGTCCTGCAGCCCGTAATAATAAGGCTGAAAGGCGAGCCCGACGATTTGGGTGTCTTCGTGAAACGAGTAAACCCCGCGGGTGATTTGCCTCAGTTCGCCGGTTGCGAGCAGGTTGTGCACGAGTTGCTTGAGGTAGCCGGGCGTGATTCCCCTTGGTTTCAGGAAGCGGCACAGGTCGCCTACCGTGAACGCGGGCTGAGCAGAGAAGCGCCGCCTCACGCTTTCCAGGTACTTCACGCAAAACGCGCCTCCAAGGCGGTTCTGATTTGCTCGAACGAGGGCACGGCACCCGAGTAAACTATGGCTTTCAGGTCGGGCTCGTCAACCGGTTCGCGGCAGTTCCGCAGGAACCGCTGCACGCGTTGCCTTATTTCCGCATTGCTGGTGGCGTAACTGCTCAGGTACAGGACGTCGTAAGCGTCGCGGATGAAGCGCCGCGCCTCGTATGCCTCGATTTTTTCCACCAGCAGGTCGGCAGGGGACAGGCACAGCACCTCCATGAACGAGCCGTCCGTGCGCTCGAACGGCGTGGGAACCGCTTTTTTCTTCACCGAAAAGTTGACCTCAAGCCGGACGTCCGTGCCGCCGTCCGAAATCCTGGCGAAGAACAGGTTCTCGGTTTTCTTGAACTTGGGCAGCGAGAAGCCGCGCCGCTCCAGGGCAGCCGGCAGGCCGGTCTCGATTTCCTTCGGCCGTGAGGAATAAAAATCCAGGTCCTCCGAAAAGCGGTTCCCGCTGAAACAGCGCCAAATCGCTGTGCCGCCGTGAATCACCGCTCCCCTCTCGGCAGAGTAAAGGGCGTCCACCACCTCGTCCTGCAGGCGCGCCACGTTCAGGTGCAGGCGCTTTTTCAATTTCCGTTCAATCGGGAGTCTCATGATAATCAATTAACCAAGGGTATATAAAAACATATCTTTGGTTGTTTGTTCTTTCGGACGCCCCTAAACGCATTATTTTAACATTTTTAGCAAAGTATATAAATAAGTATTGCTTAAAATGATATATGATTTGGGGTTTGGGCTCTTTGGAATTGCGCGTTTTCAAAACACTTTGCTCGGAGCCGCAAGGCGATTACGGCAAAAGCATGGCTTCGCATTTAGGCTTGAAGGAAAGCGCTGTTTCCAGAGCGTTGACGGCGCTCGCTGGAAAAAAATTGGTCGTACTTGAGCGTAGCGGAAAACGAAAGCTCGCCGTGGTTTCTGACGCGTCTCATGCGCTGGCGTTGAAAGCGTTTTTCGTCGCGTGTCCGCACGTCGACGCCGGCGTTTTAGCGCACTCGTCGATTCGAGTATTGTCCGGGTTGCTTTTCCCGAACGCTTCCGTTGCTCGCGTGAGGCGAGTTGGTTTTCTTCGGGAGATTACGGTTAGGCGGGTTTTGTCGAAGCTCTTGGACGCGGGCGTCGTGGGTCGGAGGAGCGCAAACGATTACTATATTTTGTTGCCTTTGTTGCAGAAAGCGGTTGAAGAATACGTTTCCTTCGCGGTAATGCAGTCGAAGCAGGACGTGAATGGTTCACTTATTTCTCGCGGGCCTTATGGTTTTATCAGGACCGGCGCGGAAAAAGTGCCGAGTTTCATGACGCCGACCGGCTTGAGTGTTTTGAGCGAGTTTGGCGTTAAAGTGATTCAAACCGACTTTGAGGATTATTACTACAATGTTTTCGGTTCCGTGAAAAGGCCTTGTTTGGAGGAAGCAATCGTTCACGCGTTGCTTCGCTCGACTTTGTTGCCCAGCGCCCGCGAAGCTTCTTATGCGTTACTGGCGTTGCACAAGAATAAAAAGAAGGTCAGCGAGGAAAAGTTTTTTGTCGTGGCAGGCGATTTGGGAGTTGAAGGTGCTGCCAGGCAGTCTCTCGAGTTTGTTGACGCTTTTGCTGCAGGTCACGAAATCAAGCACTCGGTCGGAGATGATTTTTTGCGCGTTCAGGGCCCCGTTTTTCCCGGTTTTGAAGAATTCAAGGAGTTGATTGCGCAGTATGGCTGAACCGATAAAACAGTATTCGAAGCGCGACATTGACGCCGTGTTCACCGGCGTTTCGAAAGTGTTGAGCAAGCGCGTCAGCGTTTTGTTGATTGGCGGTTGCGCGATGACTTTCAGGAACTTAAAGCCGTCCACGAAGGACGTGGATTTGTTGTTTGAGGACGAGTTGAGCGAGCAGGCGTTTTTCTCGGCGTTGAAGCGCGTTGGCTTCAAGGAATTGTTTCCCGGCTCTTACCTAATCGATTTGAAGGCGAAGGACATTCTCATCAACGATGATGGCTTGCAGTTCGACTTGTTCACTAAAACCGTGATGGGCGGCTTGACGTTGTCGCCTGCGATGAAGAATCGGGCTGAAAAACACGCCGATTACGGTTTGCTCTCGGCGTTTCTGGCTTCCAAGGAAGACGTTTACCTGTTCAAAGCCATTACGACGCGGCCTTTCCCGCGCGATTACGAGGACCTGCTTACCTTGCAGCAAAGCGGCTTGGACTGGAGCGCCGTTATTTCCGAGTATTGCGCGCAAGTGAAGGGACGCAAGATGGACGGCAACTTGAGGAAAAAACTTTCGGCGCTTAAAAGGAACGGCGTGACGAACCCGTTGATTCGCGAGCTCAAGCTTTGACGCGCAAAATGGCAGGGCTGCTTGGGCGAGAACGCGGCTATTCGAGGCTCTTTTCAGGCAGTTGCTCAAGCACCGTGCTCAAATCCTCTCGCGCAGCCGCAAAATAATGAAAGCAAACGTTTATATTCAATTGTGGATAACATTATTCACTTTTGAATAGGTGTTTGTTTGGAAACGATTGGCTTGATCAAGTACAAGGGAGCCAGAAACGTGCTTGAAACGCTGTTGAAATTCCCCGAAAGGCAGTTTACGATAAACGAACTGGCGAAAACAGCCGGAATTCCGTTTTCCTCATGTTGGCGTCTGGTCAAGAAATGGGAGCCCGCGGGAATAATCGAAACGGGCAGGGCGGGGAAGAGCGTGACCGTAAAGCTTAAGCGTTCCGCCTACACCCGGAGGGCGGCCGAACTGGTCCAACTCAGCGTGAGCCCTCAGGCTTTCACGGTCGAAACGCTGAAAAAAACGTTGAAAAACACAAAGGGGGTAGGGGAGGTTTATTTGTTCGGGAGCGTTGCGAGAGGCGAAGAAAAGCTCGAAAGCGACGTTGACTTGGCAGTGCTTGCCGGAAGGGAGTTCGACGCCGATGCGCTGGTTTTCAGCGTTTATGAAAGACTTGGCACGAAAATAGTTCCGCTCGTCTTCCGCAACAGGAAAGAGCTTGCGGCGTTTCTGAGGGGAAAGGACGGGGTGAGGCTGGTATGAATCGCGACAGCCCGGCGAGGGCATTGAAGGAAGCGGAAGCCTGGCTTGTTTCCGCCAAGCACACGCTTGTTGAAGCGCAGGACGACGAAGCGCTTTCCGGCGTATGTTGCGCTCAAGCCATTCACGGCATAATAAGGGCGAACGACGCATTAACGCTCAAATTCTTTGGAACGAAGGCAACGAGGCACGACGATGTTCCCCTCACGTTCGCCAAACTGGCGAGGGAGGGCAAAATCGAGAAAAGCGATGAGGCATTCAAGAACGTCCTCTCCAATGCGGTAAGGGACAAAAGCGGCGCGGACTACGGAAAAAGGACGTTTACCAATGAAGAAGCCCGACGGTACGTTGAAAAAGCCGAAGAATTCATCGGCATTGCCAGAAAATACGCGGGCTGACGCGTAGGGGGTAGCGGGCAATTTCTAAAGGATCGCCGCTGCTTTCGGCACAGCCGTAAGAAAAGGAGTCCTGTCGGGATGCTTTGACTTGAAATCGTCGTAAACGGCTTTTGCGTCCTTTCCGTGGGCAACGACATCGTCTCCGAGCAGGGCTATCCATTCGCCGGCATACCTGCTAAGGTCGCTTTCCAGAAAGTACGAAAAGGAACTGCTCATCAAACCGCCTCTTCGATAATACTTCGGAAAAATGGTATAAAATGATTGGGTGGGGCGGTTTCTACTGTTCCGCGGCTCAAATAAAAGGTTTAAATACCGCTTCCAGCCCTAATTTACCATTACGGCAGGATAACCAAGCCAACCGCCGTATATTGAGGCATATAGGCGAATATCGGGGAATATCCGCCCCATGCCTTAAAAAGCTGGAAAAAAATAAGCATGGTGCTATGTGGATGGTTGGCGCTTCCCATTAGAATAGTAGGGGTTAGTGCCGACGGCGTGCTGCTGAAAGAGGTTGAATGATATGAATTGCAAGAAGTTGGTGTCGCTGTTCGTTTTGATTGCCTTCGCGGCGCAGTTTGCGAGCGCACTGACGACGACCAAAGTGTTTGCGCGCGAGATTGGGAGCCCGAGTTTGACTGGAACGGACACCACGAGCGGCGGGGTCCATACCTTCAGTACTACTGACCGTAATCAAATGAATCGGTCGGACACTTCGCGTTACGCCATTCAAAATCAGTGGCCAGCATCTGGCTACAACGATGCCAGATATCTTCGATTCAACATTCCGTCAGTCATTCCATATCCTAATTCCGATGTCGTCGTGAAGAACGTATATTCCAACTGGGAACATCGGAAGGGGGGTAGCGTGAATTGGGCATTGGGGCACTGTTCAGCGCCCTTGGGCTCCTTTGGAGAGGCAAAACTCAGCGTTTCCCCAGACGGGGGTTCGAGCTATACTGATATTGCCGGCAATTTGTGGCCGGCTGGAAATTCCGACCAGCAATTCAATAATGTGGACCTGGCTGGTGTTTTGAATTCTGCATCAAAAGTCAATTCCGGAAGAATACGGTTCCTCGGTTGGGGCGTGGATCGGAGTGAGGTATGGTTTATCGTCTGGTGGTGGTGCAGAACCGAGTCTTATGAAACGCAGCACAACCTCGTCAGTTTGGAAATCCGCTACAATCGAAGGCCGACTGCACCCGCAAGCGTCGTTATAACGCCAAATCCCGCCTACACTGACAACCCCCTTACCTGTACGCCCTCTGGCAGCGCAGATCCGGACGGCAACAGCGCAAATATTGTTTACGAATATGAGTGGCAGGAAGAAGGTGCAACGATTGCGAGCCAAACAAGCAACATCCTGCCTGCGAGCGAAACGGAAAAAGGCAACACCTACACTTGCATAGCGACGCCCCGCGACGAGGACGGCGACACCGGCACGTCGGGAAGCGCTTCCCTAATGGTGCAGAACACCGCGCCCATTGTAGCGGTAACGTCGCCAAACGGCGGCGAAATCTGGAGCGGGAACCACCAGGTTACCTGGACGGCTTCGGATGCGGACGGCGATTCCGACATTCAAACAATTAACGTTTATTATTCGGCTGATAACGGCGCAACTTGGGTTTTGCTTGGCGACTACGCCGGCTTCTTGTCTGCTCCGTGGGATACGGTTGTGCCTGAAGGCGACGGCACTCAATACCTTGTTCGCGTCGAATTATTCGACGGCGACGGCGCGACCGCGGCGGACGACTCCGACGCGGTTTTCATCGTTGACAACAGCGCGCCCGTGACGACGATAGGCCTGTCGCCCGCGTGGGTGTTCGATGCTGGCGGAACGCACTGGTACAATGCGGACGTGACGGTTACCCTTGACGCGACCGACGCGCCGGCAGGATTCGACCAGATGTTCTGCACGCTCAACGTAGGAACGGACTGCGGTTCGCTCGTTACCCCGAATGTCTTCGTCGTAAGCACCGAGGGAACGAACGTAGTCGTCTACTATTCGCAAGACAAAGCGGACGCAACCAACGTCGAAGACCCGCACAGTGAAACGTTCGGCATTGACAAGAGCGCGCCATATGCGCCCGCGAACCTCGCCGCGCCCACCTGGGTCAACACGCAGAACATCCCTCTCGACTGGGATGAAGCGAACGATGTTTCGCCCGGCGTTGGCGTATGTGGATACAACATTTACGTGAACGACGTGCAAACCGCGTACAACGACGGGGCGGACAACACAAATTACCTCTTCACCAGTGGCGTTGATGGAAACACGTACAGCTTTTACGTAACCGCAAAGGACTGCGTGGGCTGGGAAAGCGGACCGTCCAACACGGTAACAACCAGCGTGGACATGACCGCGCCGACAACTCCCTGGCTCACGCGCACGACGCCGTACTGGACGAACACGGGCGACGTGGGGCTGAGCTGGACTCCTGCGACCGACACGTTCTCCGGCGTCGCGTCCTACAACATTTACAGGGGCGACGTGCCCTATCCCGGAACGATTCCGGCGATGAACTACTTCGACTTCGTTACAGCGCCGACTACCGTTTACATGGACGGCAGCGGGAAGGTTGACGACACGAAATACGGATACGAGGTTACTGGAGTCGATACTGCGACAAACGAAGGCGGCCACAGCAATAGGCGACGTGCTGTCACCGACTTTACCGCACCGACTTCGACAGCAACCATAACACCTACTCCTGCGCCCGGTTTGAACGTCCTAGGCACTAACGGCTGGTATGTAAGCGCGGTTGTCGCAGACCTTTCCTCAACGGACGCAACGAGCGGCGTAAAGAAGTTCCAGTGGCGCGTCAATAGCGGCTTGTGGATTTATACGGGTCCTGGCACACCTAACGGCGGAATTGTCACTGTTCAGGTCCCAGTCCTGCTGGAAGGCAGCAACGTCATCGAATACGATGCAAGCGATCGCGCGGGCAACGCAGAAACGCTCCACACGCTCGCCGTCAACATAGACTACTCAGCGCCTACTAAACCTATACTCAGTGCGCCTGCTGTTGTTACGGACGGAATCATACCGCTGACTTGGAGCGCGTCCACCGACTCCGTCTCGGGCATGGACCACTACGCAGCGTACTGTAACGGCATCAATGTGGGCAACACCACGCCCGCGACGACAACGTTCAATTACCAGCCCGTCGCCGATGGCACGTACTCGTGCTACGTCGAGGCGTATGACGCGGCAGGCAACAAAGCAGTTTCGGATCCAGTTAGCGTCGTCGCCGACCTCGCGCCCGCGTTCATCTCCGTCACGTCCGATAAGAGCATCTACGTCAACGGCGACACGATAAACGTCACAGTCGTAATGAGCGAGAGCGGGCTGACGATGAGCGCCGACTTCTCGGCAATTGACTCCAGCTACTTCGCGGGCTCGGAAATAGTTGTTTCCGACGGCACGACGTACTACATTTACTACAACGTCAGCGATGACAACACCCGCGAGGGCTGCCTGTCCTCGTTCGGCTGCGCCTACAACATACCCGTAACGGCGAGCGACGTGCACAGCACTGTTCCCGACAACTCGCTGTTCCTGCAACTTGACGTTTCCACTGCGGGCTCGCTGGCGACGTACTACACGGTAAGCGGCGCCTACAACGTCGTTTCGGCAGGCATCGGCTTGCGCCCCGACCCTGCGAGCAAAATCATATCGTTGAACGTTTCTGGCGCAGTTGTCAAGGCGTTCCTTTACTGGAGCGTCTACGACGGAGCATCCGACAACCTGACGGTGAACGGCACCGTGGTTGATGGCGTTGAAATCGGAAGGTTCAACACTACGGCGCCCAACGGCTTCTGGATTCCCGCGTCCTACAGGGCGGACGTTACCGCACTTGTGGCAGGAAGCGGGGACTATGAAATCGGCAACGACAACGCGCAGGTCGAAGGCGCGTCGTTGGTTGTCGTCTATGCTGACGCAACTGCTGACAACACGATTGTCATAAACGACGGAGCTGGCAACGACAAGCTCAACGCCTCCACGACGTTCGCGGGCTTCACTGCGAACGGCGGCGACTCATCGCTGCGGCTGATAGGGGGCGGAGCAAAAGGCATCGGCCCCGTCGTAGAGGCGTTCTCCTACTTCAACGCGAACCTGTTCAGCAACGAGAGCTGGGATTCCAGCGCAGAGAACGAGTGGGACGACGACGCTTTTGACGTCGGCGCATTCGTTGCTGCCGACGCTGCGAACGCGACCGCGCTGGTAAGCGGCGACGGCTCCAAGGTGATGGACTGGGTGGTTGCCGCACTTGTGGTGAAGAACAAGCCCGCGCCTGTTCCAACCGGCAACCCGTTCGTCGGAGGAGGCGGATACGTGCCTCCCGCTCCGACGCCCGCGCCTGCTGCATCGCCTGCTCCGACGACTCCGGCGACTCCTCCGACGCCGCCGACGCCTGCAGTGACGCTCGCGGGAATGACTGCCGAGCTCCCTTCGGGCATAACGCTCGGCAAGTATCTGACAGGCGCAGTAGTTGACGACGAAGGCAATCCTGTCGGAGGCGCGGATGTCACCGCAATTTACTCCGACGGCTCGCGCGCCGAGGTGGGAACAAGTGACGGGAACGGAAACCTGCGCTTCAAGCCGACGATGAAGGGATGGATGACGATTGAACTGGCAAAGGACGGCTACGTCCAGAAGGGCGAATCCAAGACATACGTCCGCGGAGTTGCCGCGTTCGCAGCCACGACCGTGCCCACGCCAACGCCCTCCATCACTCCAGCCGCGCCTGCCGCACCCGCGCCGTTCCTAGGTTTCATAACCGCTGCTAATGCGCCGTGGTTCGCAGGGCTGCTCGTGCTGCTCGCAGGGGCGGGGTACTGGTATTACCGCCGCGGCGGTAAGCGCAAGGGACTGTAAGCGCCAAAGCGTTTGTTTTTATTTCCCGATTCTTTTCTTTTTTTTAGGATAGTCCGCAATCGGGTTGGCGACTGCCGGAAGTAGGAACAGGCGCTGCTCCTGCGACGCATTTAAAAAGGCAACCGCAAACCGAAAGCTTTTTATTATCTCAATAATGATAACTATATCGTAATGGTGATAAAATGAGCTTGGAGCTTTTCCTGGAACGGAACGCGCTGGCGCGGCGGCTGTTCGGCGAGCGCGAGATTGACATCGCGGTCCGTCAGATGAAGGGATTGCCGTTGACCGCGAGCGAACGGGTGCGGCTGAGCCGCGACATCCGCCCGAAACTGGAACTGGTGCGGGAACTGGCGGCTTTCGGGGACGAGTTTGCGTTGAAGAAGAACAAGGCAAACGAAACGGCATGGAAACGGGCGGTTGACGAGATAAGGCGGGACGCGGCGGGCAGGGAAGCGGTTGCGGTGCTGCTGTTCGGCTCGCAGGT
>PEXZ01000047.1 GCA_002763345.1 Candidatus Micrarchaeota archaeon CG08_land_8_20_14_0_20_59_11 | reverse complement strand
GCTCGTCCTTGTCCTTTCCCAGCGCGTAGGCGGAGTGCTCGAACGCGTTCCGCACCGTCTGGTTCTTGTGCTGGAACAGCGCGTTCACCAAGTCGGCGTCGAGCGGAACCGGCTTCGTCTTGCGCTTCAGCAGGACGAGTATCGAGTCCACCTGCGGCTGCGGGTCGAAGTGCTCGCGCGTCACCTCGCCGAGAAGCTCGACGTCGGCTTTCGCCTGCGCCATCACCGTCAGGCGAGAATAGTCGTCCTCGTCGGGTTCCGCTACGAGCCGCAACGCGAATTCCTTCTGCAGCATGACGACGGCTTTCTCGAAGTCGCTTTCGAGGATTCGGAAAAGGAGCGGCGAAGACAGATGATAGGGGAGGTTGCCGAAGACGGTGTCGAAGCCCGCGCTGTTGAAGGCGAGAGCGTCGGCGTGTATCACCTCGACGTTCTTCGGCGCGCTTTCGGCAAGACTGCGCGCCAGCTTGGCGTCGATTTCTATGGCGACGACGCGCTTGGCTCTCTTCGCCAGCGCGCGCGTCAAAATGCCGGTTCCCGCGCCTATCTCCAGCACCGTTTTCCCGCGCAGGGGGATGGCAGCGGCTATTTTTTCGGCAATCTCGTCGCTGTTCAGGAACACCTGGCTCAGGCGTCTCATACGCGCTCGCGCTCGACGAACGGCGGCTTGCAGAACAAGTAATATTTCGCGTCCCCGGCGAGTTCGTGCATGATGCGTTCGAATACGATGGTGCCGATGCTCGTGAGGTGCGGCACGCGCTTCTGGATGTCCGCGTACGACTCGAACGGCTTTTTATCGCGCTCGTCCAGCATCGCGCCGAGGTGCTTCTTGCCTATGCCCGGCAGGTGTTCGAGCGAGTGAGCGTGTATGTTTATCGCGCCAGCTCTGTTGATGAATCCGACGAACTCCGCCTCGCGCTCCGTTATCACCTTCTTCACGTACGCCTCGAGCTCCTTCTGGCCGTTGTTAGTCAAATCACGGAGCAGCACGCGCCCCTTTATGTGGTCCACCTTGTCGCGCTCCGACGCGCCGATGTAAAGCCGCTCCCCCGACTTGGCAACGGTGTCTGGTTTGAGCACGAGTTCGAGAAGGGTGAAATACGTCTCGCCCACTACCTGCGCAATCGGGACTTTCTGCGCTTCCCCTGCCTTGCCCTGGGGCAGGAAATCCAACACTACCGCGAATTCTTCCCTTTTCGGCATACAGTGTGCCTCCTCACTTTTTGCCCGTGAATTTCTTTACCGTTTTCAGGATGTTCTTCGGGAGTTCCGTATCGCCCGCCTTCCCGAGAATGGTTTTGACTTCCTCCTCCTTCTTCGGCAGCACCGACGCGATGACGACCGCCGAGCGCTCGTCAACTCCCATGCCTACGAGCTCCTTCTTCAGCTCCGCGGCTTCCTTGTCCGTTATTTTCGCGAACGCCGTCAGGTAATCGAACGTGTTCTGCTGCTCGTAGCTGAGCGCGCAGTCCTTCTGCCTTTTTTCGAGCACAGCCAGCGCCTCGCTGTACGCCAGCGGTTTTTCGGATACGAGCTTCATTCAAATCCTTTCCATATGTTCGTTGGAGATTACGAGCGTCTTCTCCTTCTTGCCGTCAAGAACCATGACCTTGTACGCGCGCCCCTGCCTAGCCTCCACGCGGCATGTCTTGCCGTTGAAGCGCAGGTTGTTCGGCGAGCCCTTGCGGGTTTTCGGGTTGGCGCGGATGCGGGCGAACTCGCCCTTCTCGAAGACGGTGAGCCTGTTGGTTATTGCTGCCAGTCCCTTGCCGCGCATGTTGCGCGAGTGCTTCGAGTACGAACCGTGCGTTCTCTTCATTTCAGTAGCGCCCTTTTTAGATGACTCACCATAACAGAAGCGGCGAATCCCCTTCGGACTATTGATAGGTTCGTCCTGTTTTTAATACCTGCGATTTCTTTGCGTGCCGCATTTCGCCGCGAAATGCAGTCAATCAACACCCGTATATAAACCTTTAAAAACAACCTTCGGCTTAATTTTTAAAGGTTTGGGTGATTGTATGGCGAAGAAGCTGAAGAAGCGCGTGAAGATGGACACGGGCTTCAAAGTCGAGAACATCGTGGCCAGCGCGAACCTGAAGGTCGAGCTGGACCTCTTCAACATAGCCATGAAGCTGGACAACGTCGAGTACGAGCCCGAGCAGTTCCCCGGCGCGATAATGCGGCTGAAGGACATCGGCACGACGCTTCTGCTATTCAAGAACGGCAAGGTAATCTGCTCGGGGGCGAAGACGAAGAAGCAGATAGGGCAGAGCATACGCCGGGCAGCGGACGTGTTGCAGCGCTTCGTAACGCACGTATAGCCGAAGGCGCCCTACTTCTTTCTTACGGGCGGGTTGTTCATGCGATATTTCATGTACTCCCGCAGTTGGGCGTTGACTGTAGCGTCGTGAGCGACTTTATCCTGAATTTCATCAGGTATGGATGTTCTTGCAACCTGCGGATACGTTGCAATTTGTCGAGGGCTGAAAAAATATTCTTGGCCTTTTTCAGGTCTGCTTCTTGCGCGTGCAATGCCTCGAATAACGATTCGGGCATTCTGCCGGTAATATCCCTAGCTTTTAGATAATTTCCCTCAATGATATTCCGGATCATTTGTTCAGGGGGTAGCCGAGGGGGTTTCATGATATCACTGAATAAGCGATGCCGCCGTGAATATTTAAGGTTTAGCGAGCGTTTGCCGCAATCCTTTTAAATATCGGCTGCGCGTATAATAGCGGACAGCGGCCATAGGAGAGGCGTAACACCCAGTCCCATTTCGAACCTGGAAGTAAAGGCCTCTTACGACCTTGCTGATACTGCCTTTCGGCGGGAAAGCGGGTTGCTGCTGCCACTCTTACTAACTCTTTACAGGTTCCTTTTTAGGAGCCAGTGTTTTGCGTTCGGATAAAATACGCGCTTTGACGCGTCGTAGTACCCTAGGACGAATTCGTTCGGCACGCTCAGCGCTTCTTCTATGTAGGGGTGCGTCGGCCTGTGATACGCTATGAGCACTAGGTACTTCAAGCCGAGATATGGCCACTTGTGCAGTTGCCTTTCGAGTTCCTCTTTCGTCTGCCCTCCAAGGGGATGCGTATGCTCAAACAAAAAATCGTTTTCGGTTAAGAAGTCCGAATCCAAAATGGCTTTGGCGTTATCCTCATGCGTTCCGTGCCCTAGCACCGTTATCTCCTTTTTGTGCAGGAACGAAACCAAGTCGCGGATTTTGACCCTTCCGCTCAGGAAGTCGGGAAACTTTTTTCGGAATCTTTCGCCGATTCTTTTCGGCATAGCCATGTGTTATCTTCTAATAACGCCTATTATATTCCTTACCAAGAAGTCGATTACGACGCGCTCCCTTCCCGCGGAATAGGAAAGCAGCACCTTTTTTTCGAGGATGCGGAAGCGGCGTTTACGGCGTTCGCATGCCTGCATTATTTCTCGCAGTGGTTTTTCGAAGGGGTTGTTCCTTTCGCCTATTGAGTAGTAGTGGATGACGCATCCGTCCTTGGCAGCCTTCAGCGCGGCGTCGAGGAAGTCGAAGGCGCCGTGCGGGAGCGGCATGATTATTCTGTCCGCCTTGTAGCGCGGGAGAATAATGCCCGCATCGCCTTGGACGATTTCAACTGCGACGCGGTTGGCGGCGGCATTCCTCCGCATGAACGCGACTGCATCCTTGTTTTTCTCAATCGCGATTACGCGGCACTTCTTGTTTTTCGCAATCAGAATGGCGTAAGGACCAACACCTGCGAAGGGGACGAGGACGGTTTCCCCATTTTTTACTTTGGAAAGGACGCGCAGCCTTTCATTCGAGAGGCGCGGCGAGAAATACGCCTTCGCCAAATCGACTTCGAACGCGCAGCCGCTTTCGCGGTGCGTCGTCTTCGTTCTCCTTGCTCCAGCCAGCCACTTCACCTGCTGCACCCGGAACTCCCCGGTCCGTCCGCCTGTTTTCAGCAGCACGGTTTTGATTCGCGGGTTGGTTTTGAGCAAAACGGCGGCTGCTTTCTTCACGTCGCCCCCGCCCCTGTCCTCAAGCACGGCGATGTCGCCGACGATGTCGAATGACGAGAGCCCCTGCGCTTTCAGCGATTGTGCGCCGAGGGGCTTTTTGGGAAACGTTTTTTGTTTGTAGGAATGGGGGAATGGAAGGATGACGTGCTTCGCTACTGGGAAGTAAACGTGCTTCTCGTCGTTTTTCGCGCCGTAACCCTGCAACAGCACGCCTTTTTCGCGCAGCATTATTTTCGCGCGTTCTGCATTTTTCTTCTCGACAGCCACGGCAAGCATGGTTTATTTATGTTTGCGCCTTTTTTTATTATGGCGGACTGGATTCAGGAGTACTTCGTCAACCCCCTCGCGCAGCCCGGGGCGTACGCGCCGTACAACATCATAAACACCGCCGTCTTCGCGGTGCTCGCCCTTGTTGCCGCCTACCTCATATACCTCCTCATCAAGCGCCTGCGCGTGAGAGTCGACGCGAGGCTTTTCTACGCGATAATCCCGTTTATCTTCTTCGGGAGCGCCCTGCGCGTCTGGCAGGACGCCGACTGGCTGCCGCGGGCGATGGAATTCTTCGGCTTCACCGTCTATCCGTTCGTGACGCCGGGCATCTACCTCCTGGTGTTCTTCGTCCTCGCGGCATCCTACGCGCTCACCCGCAACCTCGAGTCAACGCGCAACGCGGGCATCGTGCTCGCGCTGGCGACGGTGCTGCCCCTGCTGACGCAGGTAAAACAGCCCGCGCTCGCCATAGGCATCCTCATTTTCGCAAGCGCGTCGCTGGCGCTCTTCGTCTGGCTGTGGTGGTACCGCAAGCTGCGGCCCACGATTCCGGAAAAACTCGTGGTGTTTTCGCAGTCGCTCGACGGAGCAGCCTCGTTCCTGGGCGTCCAGTTCGGCAACTACTTCGAGCAGCACGTCCTCGGCGGGTTCATCATGGGCCTGTCGCCCGTCGCCTTCTTCCTCGTGAAGGCGGCATTCGGCTTCGCAGCAGTGGAGTTGCTGCGCCGCGAAAAGGAGGAGGAGCGCAACTACGTCCTGCTGCTCATCATGATATTCGGCTTGGCGCCGGGACTCAGAGACCTGCTGCGTATCGCGTGCGGAGTTTAGGACAGTCCGTCCTTCCCACGGCGCATCTGTTCGTCCAGCGTAATCAGAAAGATTTCGTTCGTCACGCGCACAACCGCGTCCTTCAGGTGCCCGCCGTACGCCTTCCCCCTTTCATCAGCAAGCGTGGCGTGGACGTGGATGAAGGGCTTTCCATCCTTCAGGGAAATGTTGCCCTGAAGCGAGAGTAATTCCATCGGTTTGCGGAAGCGGCGCGTCCTGTACTTTCCCTTCTCATAATACTGCAACTCGACGTCCGAAAGCATGCCTATTCCGTTGACGATTACGGCGCTCGCGATTTTGTGCTTTGAGAGCCACGCCTCGAAGGCGCACCTGAATGGCGTCCCGTCCGACAGCCGAACCAGCATCACCTGCACAGCAAAACCACCCTCGATTCCGTTTGTTCGTCTTTGTATTTATAGTTCGTGCCGCCGCGTATATACACTGGAAGCGACGGGTCAGTTTTCGTTTAAATACGTCTAGAAATTCCTTTTTTCATGTCGGAATCCACGATTCATTTCTGGGACTTTCCCGTTTCGATTCACCTGAGATTCAGCGATTCGTTTAGGGCGCGTTTTTTCTCCCAGGCAATTCGTTTCTTCGGTTCGAGCATAAAAACTGGCGCTTTCCTAAATTCAGTTGCCGGGCAAAAAGGCCTGAAAAGAAGCGCATACGCTTCGGGACTCCGCCAACAAAAGTGCTCGCAAAGAATATTTTTTCCCGCTTGGGCGGTCGCGGCCCTGTCCCATGAAACGGGCATGGATTTGTTTTCGATCGAGCGCGAAATAGTCGCATATCGCGCGAAAGGCGGTCTGTCGTTTTCCAAGCAATTGCCGATTTCGGTCGGTCCAGAATTCGTCGGCATAATGGCTCATCTTATGGGCGATGGAAGCGACAAAGTCACCAGACGCGGCGCTGCGAGGTATGCCCAGGTTTCGTTGTTGGGTAGGCAAAAATTCAAGGAAAAAATGGTCGCGGCATTCGGCTTACCCTCCGAAGAGGTGATTTCGAGGGACGGCAAAACGGTTTTCATTCCGGCGGCGGCAATGACCGTAATAAAAGCGCGTTTTCCCGAAGCGAGGTTCGGAACTTACGAGTCCTTCGTTCCGGAAGCGATAAAAAACGGCGAGCGCTCCTGGCGGCTGGCATTCCTGAGCGCGTTTTTGGTCGACGAGGGCTCGTTGTACGAAAGCATTTCGATACGGACCAAGAACAAGACCTTGATTCAGGGACTCCTGGAACTCGCCGAAGGCTTGGATTACTCCTGTTCGAAAATGAAGATTTTTGTGGACTGGTCGGGCACGCCAGTTTTCGGATTTGACATCCGCAACTCAAGCGCAGCGGATCTGTTGCGCGACATAAACTCGCTTGCCGCGTGCCATCCCTCCTGCGATTTGGCGCAAAAACAGAATCAATTGGAGTTCATCGCCTCATTAAAGCGGGGTTCGTTAAAGACGCGTTTGGAAGGGGAAACCAAAAAACTCGCCCTTGCGGCGTTGTCCGAGGGACCCAAGACAGCAATGGACATCGCAAGGCTTTTAGGCGTTTGCCGAAGGACCGTGCGAACCCATTTAAACGATTTAGAGGCATCTGATATGGTTTCCCAGGTCGGTTGGAGGGGTCGCGGAAAAACATGGCAACTTGCGCAATTCCACAAAACTTCATTGACAAATACGAGCGCCAGCAGTACTCCTTGGTCGGAGAGCACAAACACTCTGCCGTAAAGATTTGCAGCTGGACCAAACGCGCGTTACTAGGCTCCGGTTCCTGCTATAAGCAGAAATTTTACGGCATCCAGTCGCACCGCTGCCTGCAAATGACGCCTTCGCTGTTTTGGTGCACGTTTCGCTGCCTTCACTGTTGGCGAAGTATCGAGGCGAATCTAGGCTTCGATATGTCCAGTGCGGTACTGGACGATCCCGAAAAAATCCTCGACGGGGCAGTCGCCGCGCAGCGCAAGCTTTTGATCGGTTTCAAAGGCAATGAGAAGGCGAACGCCGAAAAGTGGAGGGAGGCGCAGAACCCCAATCAAGTGGCAATATCTCTCGCGGGAGAGCCCACGCTGTATCCCAAACTCTCGGGCTTGATTAGGTGCGCGCGACGTCGCGGCATGACTACCTTCCTCGTCACCAACGGCACCCAGCCAGGCGCACTTTTAACGTTGAAGGAACAAGACGCGCTGCCGACCCAGCTCTACGTTTCATTGTGCGCCTTTGACAAGGAGTCTTATGCCCGCGTGCACCAGCCCGTTATTGATGACGGTTTGGAGCGCCTACTAGAAACGCTTCGCATCTATCCTGCGCTTCCAACTCGGCGCGTCATCAGGCTGACCCTTTCTAAAGGTCTAAATTTTTCGAACCCCAAAAAATACGCCGCACTAATAAAACAAGCGGATCCGGATTGGGTCGAAGCAAAATCGTACATGGCAGTGGGCTACTCCCGCAATCGTCTCGGTCCTAAGTATATGATTCCGCATGAAGAAATCCGCGAATTTTCCGAAGAGTTAGCGAGGCACTCCGGCTACGAAATCACAGACGAGCAGAAAGAGTCGCGCGTCGTTCTGCTTTCGCGCGACGCGCAAGCTGCGGCAAACCGTTTCATAACACAAAACGACTAATCGCGCATCATCGTAAGGTCGTCGTCCGCTGTAATCATATCAGGTTCAGCGCGTTGGCTGCGATTGCGGCTGCGAACACGAGCGAGACTGTGTTCACCACCTTGATGAGCGCGTTCAGCGACGGCCCCGCGGTGTCCTTGAAGGGATCGCCCACGGTGTCGCCTACGACCGCCGCCTTGTGCGTGTCGCTTCCCTTTCCTCCCAAGTTGCCATCCTCGATGTATTTCTTCGCGTTGTCCCATGCCGCTCCTGCGTTCGCCATCATCAGCGCGAGCAGGAAGCCAGTTATGATGACGCCTGCGAGCAAGCCGCCGAGCGCCTCTGTGCCGAACAGGAAGCCGACGACCAGCGGCGAGGCAACAGCGATAAATCCGGGAACCATGAGCTCGCGAAGAGCGGCGCTGGCGCTTATGTCGACGCAGCGCGCATAATCAGGCTTCGCCTTTCCAGCCATCAGTCCCTTGATTTCGCGGAACTGGCGGCGGACCTCCTCCACGATTTGGAACGCAGCCCTGCCTACCGCCTTCATCAGGAAGGAGGAGAACAGGAACGGCAGCAATCCGCCGAGGAAGAGCCCTACGACGACTCCCGCGTTCAGGACGTTGACGGACGTGAGATGCGTCGCCTCTGCGAACGCGGCGAACAGCGCGAGCGCGCCGAGCGCCGCGCCTGCGATTGCGAAGCCCTTCGTAGTCGCCTTCGTCGTGTTTCCGACGGCGTCAAGCGCGTCCGTGACTTTGCGAACCGCGGGCGGAAGCCCCGCCATCTCCGCTATGCCGCCTGCGTTGTCCGTGATGGGTCCGTATGCGTCAAGGGTGATGATTATCCCGGTAAGCGAAAGCATCGCCGCGGCTGCGATGGCGATTCCGTATACGCCTGCGAGGGCGTGGGACGCCGCTATTGCGGCAACAATCAAGAGCACCGGCAGCGCGGTGCTTTCGAGCCCAACGGCAAGCCCGGAAATGAGGTTCGTGCCTGCGCCTGTTTTTGCCGCTTCCGCGATGCCCCTTACCGGCGCGTGATCCTTCGCGGTGTAATATTCCGTTATGACGAAGATGAGCCCCGTGACGGCGATGCCGATGGCGGAGGCAAGCAGCAGGTTGATGTCCGTGCCGAACCACGCATAAAAGCCGATGAGCGCAATCAGCGCGGCAGCGATTATTCCCTTGTACAACGCGTGCATGATGTTCTTACTGCCTCCAAGGCGCACGAAGAACACGCCCGCCGCGCCTGCAAGTGCGCCGACGCTTGCGATTATGAGCGGAAGTTCGACGTACTGCGGTCCGAGCGCAACTCCGAGGAGCATCGCGGCGATTATAGTCACCGCGTAGGATTCGAACAAGTCGGCAGCCATTCCTGCGCAGTCGCCCACGTTGTCGCCGACGTTGTCCGCGATTGTGGCGGGGTTGCGCGGATCGTCCTCGGGGATTCCCTTCTCAACCTTGCCGACCAAATCGGCGCCGACGTCGGCTGCCTTGGTGTAAATGCCCCCGCCCACCCGCGCGAACAGCGAGATGAGCGACGCTCCGAACCCGAACCCTATGAGCGCGCCGAGGTCGCCCAAAGCGCCGTATATGGTGCAGACGCCGAGAAGCCCCAGGCCGATGAGCGTCATCCCAGTGACGGCTCCGCCGCGAACAGCCACCTCAAACGCGTCCTTCAGCCCGTTGCGGGCAGCCTGCGCCGCGCGTACGTTGGCGCGAACCGAAACCATCATGCCGACGTATCCGGCAGCTGCGGAACAGAACACGCCTGCGAGGAAAGCAACAGCGGTGAGCCAGCCGACGAACCAGCCGACGACGAGGAGCAGGATGACGACGAACGGGGCGAGCGTCTTATACTGCCTTCCGAGATAAGCCGAAGCGCCTTCCTGAATCGCGTTTGCAACCGCCTTCATCTTGTCGTTGCCGGCGTCAAGCCGCAGCACGCTCCACGCGAGGTATGCCGCAACAAGCAGCACGAAAAGCCCGACGCCCAACCCGAACATTACCGCAACGGTGAACACTGCGCCCCCACCTCGCTATTTAGAGAGAAAAATCGGAAAACGCCTTTATTTCCTTTTCGGCGCAGGCGATTCCTCGCCGCCCGGCATCTGCCCTATGGGAATCTCGACGAAACGCACCTGCTCGTCCGAAGTCACGTAGATGATGCGCACCACGCCTGAAACGAGCTGGCTGTCGTTGAGTTTGTCCATGAACGCCAGCGTCGTGTCCTCCTTGACGCCTACGGCGCCTTCGAAAACAGCATCAACCGGGTTGAAACCGGCCTTCTTGAGAGCGTCTATGGTTTTGAGAACCTCATCCTTGACTTTCATGCCCACACCCCGAAAAGAATAATGCAACCTATTTAAATACGCTGCTGGGAAAAGGTATTTAAGCAATAACGGGTTTAGAAATTCGGAAAATTAATCGGAAGGTGAACGAGTAATGGTTAAATACGCTATCGCGAAGCAACTCGCGGGAAAGAGGATTATCACCACCGACGGTGAAGAACTCGGGCGCGTCATCGACTTGTACATGAATCCGCACACGGGCAAGCTTGAGTCCGTGCTGGTTGAGCCGAACCCCGACTCTACGTATGCAGTCCGCGCCAAGAAGGAGGGCAGCGGGCTCATCGCGGTTCCGTACGCGGCAGTGCTGGACATCAAGGACGTGATGGTCGTCGACAGGAGAAACCTCGGCGATACCTCTTCCTAAACCGGATTCTGAGGCTGATTATGTGGTGTTGCCGTGCGAGGCTAGGTGCCCCAAATGTTTCACGCAGACGGACGTGGCGTACGAGATGCACCACGACTCGGCGAAGGGAACATTCACCTGCAAGAACAATCCCGCGCACGTGTTCAAGGAAGATCCGAACGGCTTCCTGCGCTCCGTGCAGTAATCGCTTTTTTAAGCAATTCCGCCTCAATAACTAATCCGCGCTCCGATCGTCTAGTCCGGCCAAGGACGCTGGCCTTTCAGAAGGGGTTTCCCCCTTGAGGACAGCCGGTAACTCGGGTTCAAATCCCGATCGGAGCATTCGAACCCGCAAGGGGGGTTCCACCCCCCTTTCAGTTCAGCGATTCTCCTGATTTCCCCCTCGAATTCACCCCCCTTCCTCGCGTCGCGTTTTCTTTCTTTTCATCCCAGCGCGAGCACGGCGAGCGCGAGCAGGGCGCAGTATGCCGAGAAAACGTAGAGCCGCCCCTTCTTCAGGAAGTCGAGCAGCAGCCCTATTGAAAAGTAGCCGACTATTGCGGCGGTTGCGGTTCCAAGAAGCACTTCCGCCATTCCGATTCCAACGAACGAAAACGCCTTGATGCCCTCAAGCGCTGACGCGCCGAGTATGGCGGGGATGGCGAGGATGAAGGAAAACTTGGCGGCATCCTCCTTTTTCACGCCGAGCAGCATTCCTGCTCCGATTGTCGCCCCGCTTCTCGAAATTCCGGGAGCAACAGAAATGCCCTGCGCAATTCCGACCATGAAGGCGGAAATAATGCCGAGTTTTTTGTTGTCGCGGGATAATTTTTCCGAAATGAGGAGGAATGCCGCGGTTATGAGAAGCGCAACCGCTATCATTGCGGGTTCTGAAAACATCGCTTCAAAAAATCCCCTGAACGCGAAGCCGATGATTGCGGTGGGAACAAGCGCGGCGGCGAGCAGGCAGAGGTAGCGGGCGTCGCGGCGTTCCATTATTTTTGCGATGTCGTTTCTGAAGTATGCGATTACCGCGATGAGGGTGCCAAAGTGAAGCATGATATCGAAAGCAATCGGCGCGGCGATGCCGAAATAATGCTGCGCGAGCGCGAGGTGCGCCGACGATGAAACGGGCAGCCACTCAGTGATTCCCTGCAGAGCGCCGAGAAAGATTGCGGAAAGGATGTCCATCGCCTATCGCCTTCCCTTCGCCCATGCGTCGCGCACGCTTTCGGCTCCGGTTCTCGGGCCGGTCGGGTGCCCGTACACGCCGCCGCCCATGATTATCATGACGTCGTTTCCGAGGAAGGAGTAGCGCGATATTGTTGCGGCGGAGTCGCTGCCGCCGAAGGCGGGAAGTGACGGGCGGAGGGAACCGAGGCGCAACCTGCAAGCTTTTGCGTTCGCCATTACTTCCGCCTCATTACTGTTCATCCTCTTTCCCAGCCCGGGGTTCCCGATTATGTCGAATCCTGCGACGCGCTGCAGAAGGGTGAGCACGTGCGGTGCGATGCGCGTGCACGATGCGGAGACGGTGAAGTGCGCCATCAGGGGAATTGTTTTTGGAACGAGGAAGGAGGAAGTAATGCCTGCTGGGAACGCGTTTATCATTGCGCAGTTCCCTCCGTTTTCCGTCACGACATCGTGGAGCGCGGCGATTTTTCCCGCGTCTGCGGTTGTGTTCGCGATGTAAATCTTGCGCTCGCCCGTTTCGTGCTCCGCCTTGTGGAGCGCCTGCATGGCGAGCCGAACGCGCGTCGCAAGCCGCGAGTACGACTCGTCCGCCTGCATCTCGTCGTCCTTCACCGCGTCGAGTCCGCCTGCGAGCCCCTCGTAGGCGAGTTGCGCGAATTCCTTCGGCTTAAGCCCGATGTTGGGCTTCACGACTCCGCAGAATAACGGGCGGCGATAAACGTTAAGCAAGCGACGCAGCCCCCCTATTCCGAATTTCGGCCCCCCGAAGCCGCGGAGGAAAG
>PEXZ01000080.1:3550-9712 GCA_002763345.1 Candidatus Micrarchaeota archaeon CG08_land_8_20_14_0_20_59_11 | reverse complement strand
TCGCGAGGAGCTTCCTAACCCCCCTCACGAACGCACGGCGTCCGTCTTTGCCTACGGAGCCCATGAGCAGCACGTCTTCTCCTAGCTCATTGCGTTCCTCCTCGCTAAGCGGCTTCGGTTTGATGCCAAGCCGTTCGAAGAACAACCCCGCTCTTCCCATAAGCATATTTCGGCGTTGCGCTTTAAATAACAGTGCGCCCAGAACTGCTTATGCTCTACGTCACGACGTCGCGCAAGCCCTCGCAGCAGACGCGCTCGCTCGCGCGCTGGCTGGCGCGCTTCCTCAGCGGCGAATGCGAGAACCGCGGGAAGCGCTCGCTCGCGGAGATTGTCGAGCGCGCAGGGAACGCGGGCATGAAGCGCCTGCTCTTCGTCTACGAGTCGCACGGCAACCCGTCGGAGCTGTCTTTTTACGAGGAAGGGTGGCTGTCGCCCGTGCTGAAGATAAAGTCGGTTGAGCTGCCTGAAAAGCAGTCGGTGCGGCTGAAGGGCGAACTGAAAGTCGTCGCGGAAGGCGAGATGGGCAGGAAAATGGCGGCATTATTCTCGGTCGAGGACTCGGCTGAAAAAGACGCGCTTTGTTTGACGCATCCCGAGGATGCGTCGTGCAAGGACGTAGAAATGCATTTAAGCAGGGAAGCGGTTCTATTTACGCTCGGCGGGAAGGCGGTGACTTCAATACGCCTGGCAGGATTCGGTGATGTAATTGGACGAGAGTGATGTGCGCGATTTCCAGACTGTCCAGCAGCAGCTCCAGCTCATCCTGCTCCAGAAGCAGCAGGTTGACATGCAGCTTATGGAACTGAAGAAGGCGGGGGAAGAGGTGGGGAAGAGCGAAGGAACGTTCTACCGCTTCGTCGGCTCCGTCGTCGTGCCCAAGAAGAAGGAGGAACTGAAGAAGGAACTTGCGGAGGAAAAGGAAACCCTCGAACTCAGGCAGGGCGTCTTCGGGAAGCAGGAGAAAATCCTCCGCGAGCGCTTCGACGGCCTGCGCAAGAAACTGGAGGCAGGCGAGGGCGCGGTTTCGGGTTGAAAAACAGGGAGGTGGGGGCTTTGGAAGGCAGCCAGCCCGTCGGGAAGATAGTGCATTTCTTCCCGAAAATCAGCGTGGCGGTGGTCGAGCTTTCGGCGCCGCTCAGGACAGGCGAGCGCGTCCGCATAGAGGGCGCGCACACGCCCGCATTCGAGCAGCCCGTGGATTCGATGCAGGTGGAGCACGCGCGGATTGCCGAGGCGCGGCCGGGGCAGTCGGTGGGGATGAAGGTGGCCCAAGCGGTAAGGGAGGGCGACGTCGTTCTAAGGGTTTAGAACTCCACTTTCGGAACTTCCTTTGCCTTAGAGGGAGCGCCGAAGAAGTCCTTGCCCACGAAGCCGAACGTGTTCGCGACGAAGCTGTCCGGGAATACCTGCAGTTTCGTGTTGTACATCTGCACGGTGTCGTTGTAGAACGAGCGGGAATACGCTATCTGCTCCTCTAGGTGCGTCAGTTCGTCCTGCAGTTTCACGAAATTCTCGTTCGCGCGCAGCGCGGGGTACGCCTCAGCTACGGCGAAGAGCGTCTTGAGCGCCTTCGTGAGCATGTTGTTCGCTGCTGCTTTCTCGTTGAGCGTGCCAGCGCCGGACATCGCGGCGCGCGCCTTGGTGACGTTCTCGAACACCTCGCGCTCGTGCTTCGCGTATCCCTTGACCGTAGCGACGAGGTTCGGAATCAGGTCGAACCTCTTCGTCATCATGACGTCTATCTGCGCGAGCGCGTTCTCTGCCCGCAGACGCAGCGAAATCAGCCCGTTGTAGACCATGACAAGCCAGAGCACCATCAGGAGGATTACCGCGACGACCGCCCACATCAGTATTTCCATATTTCCACCAGTTTCCATTAACGAGCCGCGCTTTTTAAGCGCTATCCTGCGCCGCCCCCGCCTCCTCCACCACCGCCACCGCCACCGCCGCTGAAGCCGCCGCCGTATCCCGAGGCAGTTGCGCTCGCGAGCGCGCTCGAAAGCGAGGAGCCGAGTGCGCCCGACATTCCCGAATAATAATATATGAGCAACGGCGAGCTGTTGCGCTGGGCGTCGCTGAGTTCCACCTGCATCGCCTTCTCCACGTTCTTGCCTTCGCCGAGGGCAGTCGCATACACCAGATACCTTTCCCACACGACGACGCTTTCGGGCGGCTTCTCCTTCAGCAGCGTGAAGTCGCTCACGAACCGCTTGAAGGCGAGCCACCGCGCATTCTGCTCTGCTCCCTCCTGAGTGCGGTTCGCCATCACGGCTTTCCAGTAGAAATCGAGCAGGAAGTAGAGCGACATGGTGGGAATCGAGACGATGAAGGCGAACGGGTCCATGAACGAGAGTAGGAACGACAGGACTACGGGCGCGATTCCGAAAATCCTGAACCATTTCAATCCCGTGAAGTCCACGAGCTTGCGCTTTTCGATTTCGTCCTTCACCGCGTTCTTCCACTCCATGAAGAAGCCGCGCTCCTTCCGCAGGTGCTTAGTCAAGTCGTCGAGCGTGGTTTTCTCCCCGTCGCCTGCATCCTCGAAAGCGGACAACACCATCTTCTCGTGCTCCATCAAGCCCGCCTTGTCCTTCTTCAGCATGGAAAACTCGTAGTCCTCACCCTTCCCGAATACGCCCAGGAATTTTTCCGTCTTGATTTTCTTCAACCCGAGGTATTTCCTGCGCACGAGGTCGAGGACGGTAGCGGTAAAGTCGTTCTGGTCAGCCCCGAACCCGACGAGCCCTCCCGCAATCGCAGGAGGATAGTCGTACGGGATGTCGCGCTCGTATACGCCCTGATAGCGCACTGCGGGCTCCTTTCCCCATTTCAGGTAGCAGTAGACGCCGATTGCGAACAGCAGGAAGAGCGCCGCAACCGCGCCGTAGCGCAGCCACGTCCTGTCCTCGCCGCTTCCCTGTTCCGCCCAGCGCCGTTCCTCCTCCAAGATGCCCTGCAAGCCGTTTCCACTCATCACCCTCGCGCCCGCAGTCGAGGAAAGAATGCCAGCCGGAAAAACGACTCTTGCTTCTACCCACTGTTCCGATGGCACGTTATTTACGGTGAGCACCGCGCCGTTACTGCGCCTTTCTATCGTTCCCTCAAGCGCGGGATGCCCCCAGACGCGCAGTTCGCTCTGGTTGGAAAGCGATTTCGGAAGCGACACGTTGATTGTCATGTACGAAACGCCGACAGCCCACTCGTCGCCCCACACCTTCCAGTACAATTCCGCGACGTCGTCGTACGCCTTCACCGCGTCCCTGAGCGTGTAGCGTACCTCGAACGTGCGCGATTCGTCGTTGGCGCGGTAGTACCACGTAACCATGTTGCCGTCGTAGCAGAAAGTGGAGGGTTGCTTGTTGCATGCCGCGGAATAAGCAGCCGCTCCCTCATAAACCGCAAGCCCCTCCACGCCGCCCCCTCTGGAAAAATCAAAATCGCGGTACGCGAACGTGTAGGAGCCGCGGAAGTTGAAGGAGATTTTCTCGGAAACGAGCACGGAGCCGTCTGGCTGCACGGCGTAGGAAAGCGATGCATCTTGGACGGAATAGTATTTGGCGCACGCCAGCGTCGCGAATGCGACCAGCAGGAGCGCGAGCGCGGCTTTTTTCATCGGCTTCATAAGTGCGCCCCCTCTTTTAATTGCTGTGGAAACGACGCCCCGTCTCGTTTAAATAATCGCGCCCGCCTATTCCCTCTTGGTGGGAACATGAAGCAGTTCGTTTCGGATTTGTCGGTGGGCGGCGCGGCGTCGTCGCTGTTTTCGGTGAAGTACAAGCGCCCCGTCACCGAGTACAAGAAGGGCTGGCGTTTCGTCGTCGGGCTTTCCGACAAGACGGGCGAAATCGAGTGCAATTTCTGGGGAGGGGGCGACAAGGCGGCGGTTGAGCGCGTTTTCGGTTCGTTCAAGGAAGGGGACGTGGTGCGCGTTTCCGCGGCGGTCGGGGAATACGAGGGAAAGGCCAAGCTCGACATCGACCCGCAGCGCGGCTCCATCGGGCGCGTTTCCGAATTCGACGTCGCGGATTTCGTGCCCATCAGCAAGAGGGACATAGCTGAAATGCGCGCGGAATTAATGTCGGCGGTGCAGTCGGTGCAAAACCCCTTCCTTCGCAAGCTGCTCGATTGCTTTTTCGGCGACAAAAAATTCATCGACGAGTTCTGCCGCGCTCCCGGCGCAATCTACTACCACCACGCGTGGGTGGGCGGCTTGCTCGAGCATTCGCTGCACGTTTACCGTCTTTGCATGACCGCATGCGATATCTATCCTTCCATCGACCGGGACTTGGTTACAACCGCCGCACTGCTGCACGACGTGGGCAAGACGCGAGAGTTCTCCGTCACGACGAACATACGCCAGACTGAGGAGGGAATGCTCTGCGGACACATAACAATAGGCGCGGAGATGGTTTCGGAAAAGATAAAGGGCATCGCGGGATTCCCCGAGGTGCTGAAGATGAAGATGGTGCACTGCATCATCTCGCACCACGGCGAACTCGAGTACGGCACGCCGAAAACGCCGCAGTTCCCCGAGGCGTCGCTCGTCTACCACGCCGACCTTCTTGATTCGCAAATCGACCAATTCGTCAAGACGCGCGACGAGGCGAAAACCGAGGACTTCCGAGTTTGGACGAAGTCGCTCGGCGACATCTACCTGAAATAAGTGCTAGCATGTTCAAACGATGTTGGGCGAATCTTCCCCCGATATTTTTGTCTATTGCATTTTCATTTTTTTTATCAGATATCACTTTAGCAGCTCAGTCGCACGCCCATGAGTTCGGTCATTCACTCGCTTGTCGTTTAGGTCTTTTTTTAACTAACAATTATGGTGTTCCAGTAACTACGGCTTATAAGCCGACTTTCGTTGGTTTGTCCGTTCCACAGCAGACTACGTGCCCGATTTCAATACCGTTTCTAACTGATTTGGGAGGCACGCTCTTCACTTTTTTCATTTTGCTATTAGTTTGGTATTTCGCGATTCCTTTTCTTGAAACTAGATTTATGCCGAGAAAATCTTTTTGGAAAGTACAGTTATCTCCCCTGAGGTTGATGGCTATTATAATCGCTTTCCAAGAAATATCTCTAAATCTTATTTGCGGCGATACCGATAACCCCCTATTTAATATTGCGCCTCTTTGTCAGCAATATTACGTAATATCTGCGCTTGCTCTTTTAGTTTTCTTCGGACTTTGGATATGCTGGTGCTATATTCTGTTTGATATCTGTAATTCCTGGATTCGTGATCGTAAATGCTTGACGCCCCTATAATGCGAGCCGCGCTGCTGCGCTTCCTCTTCATGTCAGTGGCGGGCTGGACGTTCTACGTTGTGCCGCTCGCGCTTCTCGCAGGCGGGTTCTCGCTCTCGGAGATGGGCGCGCTCGTAGCGGTGATGACCGTTTCGTCGTTGTTTTCATCGGGCCCGTTCGGTTTCCTCACGGACTTCCGTTCGCCCCGCGCGCTTTTCCTCGTCGGCGTGTGCGGCGTTTCCCTGTTCTTCGTCCTGCTTTCGCAGACGGCGGGGTTCTGGAACGTCGCTGCCGTGATGGCGCTCGGCGGAATATCGTACAATCTCGCGGAGATGTCGTCGCGTTCCCTTTCCTACAAGCAGGTATCCGCGGAACGCAGGGGCAGGGACGTCGGCATCTCCGAGGCGGCTAAATTCCTCGGCATGGCGTTCGGCTTGCTGGTTGCGGGGTTCGTGTTCAACGCAGTCGGATTCGCCGACGGCTTGAAGGTGTTCGCGCTCGCCTGCGTGCCCGTGTTCGCCTACGCGTTCCTAGTGAAGGAAACGCGCGTTTCCGTTTTCGGGGAGTCGTATAAGATGGCGTTCTGGGACCCGCGCATGCTGCCCCTGTTTCTTGGGATGTTCCTGATCGCGTTCCACTGGGGCACGGAAAACTCGGTGATGTCCGTCTACGTCCGCGAAGCAATAGGCTTGGACGTGTTCTGGACAGGCGCGTTCTTCGCCGCCGGCGTTTCCATATTCGCGATTTTCAACTACGTCGCAGGCAGGGGGCTGGACTGCCGCAGCCTCGGAAGGAAGCGTTACGCGCTGGCTGTTGCGGTTGCAGGTATTTCCACCGCCGCGTTCGGCTTCACCGCCTCGTTCGCCGGCGCGCTTGCGATGAGGGCGGTGCACGAGGTGGCGGACGCCTTCATCT
>PEXZ01000080.1:0-3518 GCA_002763345.1 Candidatus Micrarchaeota archaeon CG08_land_8_20_14_0_20_59_11 | reverse complement strand
GGTGGTGATGGTGGGCGCTGCTCTCGGCGCGTGGATAAGCGGCTGGCTGGCGCAGTTGTTCGGGATGCAGCTGGCGTTCGTCTTCGGAGGGGCGGCGATAACGGCGGGAGGCGCCGCGCTCATGTTTTTCGGCAGGGAATTATTCCGCTAGCCGCAGAGCAGGAGGGCGCGCAGTATCTCCCGCACGTCCGCGGTTGAGCGCACCGAGTAAAGCGCCTCGGTTTTCCCGCCGCCGACGCGTATTGAAATTCCGCCGAGCGCGTTCGCCTGCCTGAACATGTCCTCGTCGGTTGCGTCGTCGCCTATCGCAATCACGAGCGCGCCCTTTTTCGCGGTTTTCCCGATGAGCGTGCCCTTGCCCTCCTCGGAAAAAACGAGTTCGAAAACCTTCTTGCCGCGCAGCACGCGCGCGCCCTTCGTGCCGCCGAAGTTGCGCTCAAGCGTTTCCTCAAGGCTGCGCTGCCTGCGCCTGCCCACTGCGCGGTAGTGGAAAGCAAGCGAGGTTTTCTTGCGTTCAACCCGCGAGCCGGGATACCGCCTCGAAACCGCGAGCATGCGCCTTGCTGCTGCAGCCATCCCGCGCTTCGCCTTTCCGCTTATCACGCAGACTCCGTGCTCGCCGACGAGCGTCACGTTTCCGAGCGGCACCGCCTTTTCAAGGAAGCCCTTTTTCCTCCCGCTGACGATGAAGATTTTCACGCACGGCTTTTTCGCGAGGCGGGAAAGCACGCGCAGCGTTTCGGCCGACGGCTTCGCCTTTTCCGGATGCCGCCTTATTGCCGCAAGCGTGCCGTCCAAATCGAGATAGAGCATCAACCTGCGCGTCACGAAACCGCCTCGAGCTTCGCGATGTTCTGGATGAAGTCCGACGCCCACTTGTACACGTCGTTCTCTTGAATCTCCTGCGCCATCCGCGCCATCCGCGCCCTGCGTTCGTCCTGCGGCATGTCAAGCGCAGCCTTTATCGCGTCGGCGGTTTCGCCGATTGCGTACGGGTTGATGGGAATCGCCTGCTTGAGTTCGCGCGACGCGCCCGTGAACCTGCTGAGTACCAGCACGCCTTCGGGATTGGCGGCGACGTACTCCTTGGAAACCAGGTTCATCCCGTCGTGCAGCGACGTGACGAGGCAGAAGTCCGCCATGCGATAAAGTGCCATGATGTCGGCGTAATCGAGGAACGACGTGACGAAGACGATCGGCTTCCACTTGCCGTATCCGCGGCGGTAGTTTATATCGTCCACCAGCGATTCGACGGTTTCAGCGTTCCTCTTGTACGCCGGCACCTGCGGCCGCGACGGCGACGCCACCTGCACGAACGTCAGCTTGCCCAGCCATTCGGGGTTCCTTGCGAAGAAGTCGTCGATTGCCATGAACTTTTCGGCGAGCCCCTTGTTGTAGTCGAGCCTGTCGACGCCGACGCCGACGTGCTGCGACTTTATCCCGAACCTGCGGCGCAGGTCCGCGATGCGCTGTTCCGTGACGTCCTGCGCGCCCCTGCTTACCTGCCCGTAGTCGATGCTTATCGGGAACTCCCTCACCAGCGTATTGCCCTCCTTGTAGAAAACCGTCGAATGCTCGCGGTCCACCCTCGCCTGCAGCGTCTGGTCGGCTGAGTCGAGGAAGTTGTTCGCATAGTATCGTATCTGGAAACCGAGCAGGTCGTTGCAGAGCATCGCCTCGATGATTTCGCCGCCCCACGGGCATATCTTGAACACCTCGGCGTTGGGCCAAGGTATGTGCCAGAATTGCGCCGTGGTTATGTCGGGGCGCTTCTCCTTGATGTACTTCGAAGCGAGCGAGAGATGGTAGTCCTGCACCCACACGAACGCCTTCCTGTTTCCGACGCTCTTCAGCACCGCGTCCGCGAACTCCCTGTTAACCTTGCGGTAGTACGGCCAGCGCTCGTCCCTGAATTCGGGGCGCACGTACGAGAAGTGGCACCACGGCCAGAGCGAGGAGTTGGAGACGCCGTCGAGATAGTTGGAGACGTCCTCCTTGGAAAGCGCGAGGCGCTTCAGCGCATAGCGCGGCTTGTCGGGCGGCACCTTGACGATTCCGTCTGCGTCCACCGTCTCGGCATCAGCCTCTCCTGCAGCATAGGCAATCCACGTCCCGCCGCACGCGCGCATGACCGGGTCTATGGCTGTTACGAGCCCGCCGCCTGCCTTGTGCCATTTGACCGTATCCTCCTCGTAGTAGTGCACGATGGGCTCGCTGTGGCTCACAACCACGAATTCCCTTCCGCCGATTTTCTTCCTCACTACTTCCTCGAGCCGCTTGAGCGAATCCATGCAGCAGTTAGGAAGCGGCGCAATAAAACTCTTGGTTTGGCGTCGTCGATGGTGGAAAAGGCATGCCACGATTGACGAAGAATGGTAATTATATTCCAGCGCGCTAATACCGCCAATGAAATCTCTCGACGACTACGCGGGCATAATCGGCGGGCGCGAGGTGGAGCGCCTGCGCGACGAAGCGGAGGCGCTTGAGGAGAAGAGCGTCGCCCACGTCAGCTCGACGTTCTACGGCGGCGGCGTCTCGGAGATGCTCTCCTCGCTCATCGCGCTGCTCAACGACGTCGGCGTCAAGACGGAATGGCGCATCCACCGCGGCTCGCCGGATTTCTTCGCGGTTACGAAAAAAATACACAACGCGCTGCAGGGCGACAATTCTATAACGCTGAACGAGAAGGAAAGGAAGCTCTACGAGGGAACCGCGGCGGAGAACACGCGCTTCACCAGCCTCGAGGGTTACGACTGCGTGGTTGTGCACGACCCGCAGCCCGCGCCGCTCATAGGGCATTACCCGCGGAAGCTGCCCTGGATGTTCAAGCCCCTGCCGGTAGTCGTCGGGCTGAAGTACGTCCAGAAGAAGCAGCCTTGGATATGGCGCTGCCACGTGGACCTGAGCGCGCCGAACATGCGCGTGTGGCGGTACGTGCGCAAGTTCGTGCGGAATTACGACGCGGTGATAACGTCTTCGGAGAAATACCGCACGGGCGTCAGGAAGCCGCATTTCATCGTCCGGCCCGCCATAGACCCGCTGAGCGCGAAGAACGCGCCGATGTCCGCGTCGCACGCCGAGCGGATGCTGCGCAAATTCGGGATTCCGCTCGACAAGCCCATAATCGCGCAGGTTTCGCGATTTGACCCGTGGAAGGACCCCGTCGGCGTCATAGACGCGTTCAGGCTCGTCAGGCGCAAGGCGGACTGCAGGCTCGTTCTGCTCGGCAACACCGCAACTGACGATCCCGAGGGCGACGTGGTTTTCAGGAAGGTGCTTCGCGCGGCCGAGGGCGATGCCGACATAGACGCGATTTCCACGCAAAACGAGGAACTCGTCAATGCGGTCCAGAGCACCGCCGACGTGATAATCCAGAAGTCGCTGCGCGAGGGGTTCGGCCTCGTCGTGACGGAGGCGCTGTGGAAGGCTAAGCCGGTTGTCGCGGGAAACGTCGGAGGAATTCCGCTGCAGGTTATCGACGGCAAGGACGGCTTCCTGGTGAATTCCGTGGAGGAATG
>PEXZ01000048.1 GCA_002763345.1 Candidatus Micrarchaeota archaeon CG08_land_8_20_14_0_20_59_11 | reverse complement strand
GACTCCGGATCTCCAGTGTGTGAGACTGGCGTCTTACCGTTCGACTACGAGCCCTCGGAAAACAGTTTGGGCGTCGCGAATAAAAACAGTTGCTATTCTTGAGTGGGTCAAAACCCCACTTTCCGAGGCTTTTTAAGAGTTTTGGGACAAACTCGCTATTCTTTTCTTCTCGCGCTCTTCACGAATCCCGCCTTCGGCTCGTACAAATCCCCGCCGCGCTTCAAATCGTCGATGATTTTTTCCGCCGTGATTTTGTCGATGCCCAGCTCCCGCGCCCTCGACTCCAGCTCCGCCTTCTCCACGAGGTCGGTTTCGCGCTCGAGTTCGTAGATGAGGTTGAGCACCGTCTTGATTCTGTCCATCTTCTGCGTCTGGTGCTTCTTCGTGTCGCCGACGCTCACCATGTACGAGTCGAGCCCGCCGGTTTCCTTGTCCGTGTAAACCGCGCGCATGAAGAAGTCCATTAGTCCGATTGCCCGGTCTGCATCCCCGGCGTCGACGGTGTCGCCGAGGCGCATCCGCGCGCTCGCCTCGGCCAGGCGGACCGCTGCCTCGACGTTTCTAGGCGTAATGGCAACGGTGCCCTGGCCCTTTCCCGCGCGGCGCATCTCGACGTAGAAGTTCTCTATCTTCGCTATCGCGTCGTCGGAGAGCGCCGGGAAGTGGTTGCGGCGGGCGTAGGCGATGTACTTGCGGAGGAGCTCCGTATTTATCGAAGGCTTCAGCGGGCTGTCCTCGGGAGGTTCCGCCTTCTCTCCCGCGAGCTTGTGCCCGGCGAGTATGTGTCCGGCAACCCTGCGGTCCCTGCTCTCGTCGAGCTCGTCGCGGATTGCGAATATGAGGTCGAACCTGCTGACCAACGCGGGCTGGATGTTGAACTGCATCGGTATGGGCGTAGTTGGGTCGAAGAATCCCGCCTTGGGGTTCGCCGCGGCGAGCACGGATGTCCTCGACTGGAACTGCGTCACGATGCCCGCCTTCGCGATGCTGATGCGCTGCTGCTCCATCGCCTCGTGCAGCGCTCCGCGGTCCTCGTCGCCCATCTTGTCGAACTCGTCTATGAGCGCGAGTCCGCCGTTCGCGAGAACCATCGCGCCTGCCTTCAGAATCCACCCTTCGCCGTCCTTCTCCTTCTCGGCAGAGGCGGTGAGCCCCACGCCGCTGGAACTCGCGCCGCTCACGTAGACGCTCTTCGGCGCGAGGTTGCTGACGTACTGAAGCGTGGCGCTTTTTCCGGTATTGTGCGATACCACGCCGTTGGTGATGAACCTGTGTCCCTTCGGAATCTCGATGTCGAAAACGTCCGCGAATCCGGCGGCGCGCACCAGGACGACGCGCTCGCTACGCTGTCCGCCGCACTCATGATGCAGATTTTTGACGGAAGCGACGAGTCCTGCCAGCCGCGCCTTCTTTTTCGCCGAGCGGAACCCGATTTTTTCCGCGAATTTGCGTATTGATTCGGCGCGCTTTATGCCGAGATTGTTGCCGACGATGCGCGAGTGGATGCCGAAGCGCAGCAGGAGCGTCTGCACGTCGCGCAGCATCTCGATTTCCGAGGATTTAAGCTGAACTGCCCGCCGCCCCCTGCCCTTTCCGAAAACGCACCCGTCCGCCTCGAAAAGCCACGCGAGGAACTCGGCGGCGACGGCGTTGCCCGAACGCATCACCAAATCCGGAACGCGCTTCTGCCTGAGGAACAAGAGACTGTGCGCCACGTCGACGCTGTATATTTCCACGACGTTGATGGGCTTTTTTCCCGGAGCGCGCTTGTATGACGCACGCCGCTGCGTGCGTCCAGCAGGGCGATGCTCGCGCCTGATTTTCGGCGCGATTCCAAATTTGTTTTCAGCAACAGCGCAAAGAACCGGAATCAAGTCCTCCTCCTCGGAATTCACGTCGAACGCGACGCAGGTGCGCGTAACCCATCCGTCGCCCGCAATGTAGCCGAGTAATGCAGCGAGTTCCTTGTCGAGTTTTTGCGGAAGAACCGCCTTCGAGCGCGGTCCAAGCCGGCGCGGAAGCGGTTGCCAATCGGTTGGAATCGGCGCGGTTATCGTGCACGGAATCTTCGTCGTTACGGCGAGTCTGTCGCCTTCCTTTATTTCGTCGAGGCGTTTCCACTCGCGCTTCATGCCGCGGACGACGAGAAGCGGGTGGTTGTACGTGCCCTTGATGCTTTTTCCGCTTTCCGTCACAATCTCCATTATCGGCTGGTTTTCGTATCTGTGGAAAACGGTCGCCGTGTCCCTTGCATATCCCTGGCCGGTAAGCACCTGCTCGCTTATCTGCTGAAGGTGGCGTTCGCCGAAATCCTGCATCTTCACGAGCGCGCCGTTGCCGAGCGCGACCCGTTCGTCGCCCACGAGGCAACCAGGATCACCAATTAACAACAAATGGATATCGCTTCGGAGCTTCCTTCCGTCCGGCAGTACCTTTCCAGGCGTGCCGCCGAACAACTGCAGCGCAATCGCCTGCTTCATCTCCGTGTATCCCGAAATGTTCGGCGCGATGCTCTGGACGATTTTCTCGAAAAGCCGCGGGTCCTTCGACAGGCGGAGGATTTCCTTCTCTTCCTCCTTCGTTATGTGCAGCTCCTCGAATTCCTGCTCCTGCTTCAGCATGTGCTTGACGTCAAGGAACTTCGCGTAAACGCCTGAGCGCTTGCCCGCCTTGTCGCGCATCTGCCGCAGGCGCAGGATGCCCGTGACGACCACCTTCTCGCCGGGCATTATCGTGTTCGTCAGGTCGTCCTCCATCCACAGTTCGATGTCGGCAGCCGGCGCGTTCCCGCGCAGCTTCTCGACGGATTCCTGCAATTGCGCCTTCTGGACGTTGATGAATTCGCTGCTCTCCTCGACGAGCCTGAAGTCCTTGTGCCCGCACTTGCAGAGCGACGGCGGCTTGATGTTCGCCTTGTCGCTCTCCGTCTTCATCGTCGTCGTGCAGTGCACGCACTCCCACGTCGCCGTCTTCATGAGCGGGCTTATCTGGTTTATCCAGCGCACCACGCCGTCGACGCGCGACAGGCGATTCAAATGCTCGGCGCCGAGGAACTGCACCGCCACCTCGCTGGAGGACGGGAGATTGTAAAAACGCACGTGGGGTTCGAATTTCCCTTCGGAAGGGCGCAAACTCTGGCAGATGCGCTTCACCGCTTCCTCCGCCGAGCGCGTCGCCTCATCGGGCGTTTCAAGCAGCGAGAGCGCCTGCTCCTCGTTCGAACGCGAGAATTTCTCCCAGTCCACCTCGACGCTCTTCTGCATCGGGTACGAGTGTGCGAGCTGCATCAGCTCGTCGCGCATCTGCTCGCTGAAGAAATCCTCGAATGCGCCTACGCCTTCCTCCATAACTAAGAATCCACCGAGCCAACAGTCGGATTCGACGAATAAAAGGCTTGCCCGACCCCGCACTTCCACTGATACAGTTTATATTGCCCTTACGGCGTAGTCACCCAAACAAAATATTTATAAAATGTAGTCACCTGCTATATCCATGTACGTCGAGGCAAGAAAAAAGGGCAGGCACCGCAGGTACTATCTTGCGCATTCCTTCAGGCGCGGCAAACGCGTCCTGAAAATGCGCGTCTACCTCGGCACGGACATTACCGCCGCGGAAATCGCTGCGAGGAAAAAACGCGCGGAAAAACTGCTCGGCGGGAGAATGGCGGCGAGAAACAGGATAGGCGACCCGTTCGAAACCGTCCTCTCGCCGTCCGAGGCGCTGGAGCTGAAAACGCTAGAACCGCGCGGAAACCTGCGGGTGCTTCACCTTTCCGAAGAGGAGTGGCGCAGATTCACGGAGGCGTTCACCTACGACACCAATGCCATAGAGGGTTCGACGGTGAGTTTCCGCGAGGTCGGGGACGTTCTGGAAAAGGACAAATGGTCCGCGGACAAGTCCGCTTCCGAAGTTTCCGAAACCTACGGCGTGGCGAAAGCCGTTGCCTTGATAAGAAGGACAAAGACGCACGTTTCCGTTCCGCTCATTCTCGAACTCCATCGGCTTGTGTTTGAAAAGTCGAAGCCCTTCGCGGGAAAAATGCGCGGACACGGCGAGGCGGTGGTGGTCGCGGATGCCCGCGGGAACGTCGTGCACCGCGGCGCGCCGTCGGCGCACGTCCGCAGCCTGCTCGAAGAACTGGTTCGCTGGTACGGCAGGAACAGGCGGAAATACGCGCCGCTCGTTCTGGCGGCGGTGGTTCACAACCAATTCGAGAACATCCATCCGTTCAGGGACGGGAACGGGCGCGTCGGGAGGCTGCTCCTGAACAACGTGCTCCTGAAGCACGGCATGCCGCCGCTGAACATAGAGTTGAAGCACAGGCGGGACTATTACGCGGCGCTGCAGGCTTACGAGAACTCGCACGATTTGCGCCCGACGCTGAAATTGATGCTGAAGGAGTATCGCGCCCTGAAGCGCCTGCTTCGGAAGAGGTGACCACGCCTCAACATTTTTGTAGTCACCCTGAACCGCGAAGGGGTTTCACCCCCTCCCAGTTTCAAGTTCCTCCCGACCTCCCCCCTGCGTTCTATTTCTTCTTCTTCGCCGCGGGCTTTTCCTTTTTCGGCACTTTCCCGGCGTCGAACTCCTCCTTCTGCTTTTCCGTGTATGCGGCGAGCAAGTCCTGCGCGATTTGCCCATAGTCCTTCCTCTCGCCGCTCATCTTCCCCGAAAGCTTCGAGGCGAGATGCGACAACTCCAGAGGGAATATGATTTTGTTGCTCTTTCCTTCCGCGAGCTTTTTCAGCGCGTCGAGATAAAGATAAGTCATCGTCGTGTCGCTCATCTTGCTCGCGGCGGAATCCAGTATTTCGAGCGAAATGCGGCGCGCCTGCGCTTCGGTTTCCACCTTCGCCTTGTACTCGTCCGCCTCCTTGCGCTTGCGCATCGCGTCGAGCAGGTCGGGCGGAAGCTCGATGCTCTGTATTTCAACCTTGAGCGTGGAGATGCCCCAGTCGCTTTCCACAGCCTTCAGCGTGTCGCGCAGGTCGCGGTTGATTTCCTCGGTGCGTTCGAGGACTTCCTCGAGCGTGAGTCTGCCGACGACGTTGCGAATCTGCGCGAGGAGCACGTGTATCAGCGCATCCTGGTAGTCCCTGATTTCGATGATTGCCTTCTTCGGGTCGACCACGCGGATGTACGAAACGGCGTCGATGCGTATCTTGATGTTGTCCTGCGTGATGACGTCCTGCAGCTTCGTGTCGACGACCTGCGTGCGCAGGTCGGCGCGCACGACGCGGTCCATGTTCGAGAAAAGCATGACCCCGCCGGGGCCGACTACCTTGTGGAAGCGCCCCAGGCGGAACACGACGCCGCGCTCGTATTCGCTGAACACCTCGTAATGCGGCATGAACGCGACTGCCGCGAGCACCATGGCGAGCAGGGCGAGCGCCTGCGGCAGCGAAAGCTTCGCGACGAAGAAAACGCCGTAGACGATGGACGCGACTGCCGCTAGTATGACGACGAATACGACCGCCTGCCTGTCCATGAGGATATTTCGGTTCGCGTCTTATATAAATAACGCTTTTTAATAGCGCGCGCGTAATGCGTGCATGAGGGCTCAGGCTGCCGTGGAGTATTTGTCCATTATCGCGCTGAGCCTGGCTGCGCTGCTTCCCATGTGGTATTTCGTCTCAACTAGCACGGACTCGGTGAAGCAGGATTTGCGCGTCGGAACCGCGAGGCAGGCGGTTTTCAAGCTGCGCGACGCCGCCGACTTGGCGTACGCCCAGGGTTCGCCGTCCGAGTTCCTCGTCGAGGTGAACGTTCCCGAGGGCATCCTCTCGGCATACGTCTCGGGCACCGAGGTCGTCCTGCGGCTGGGGGTGCGCGGCGGGACAACCGACGTCTTCGCCGTGACCGCCGCCAACCTTACCGGCGACCTCTCGGCCATGCAGGATTCGCAGGGAACCCATCTTGTGCGCGTGAAGGCGCAGCGGAGCGAGGCGGGAAGCACGTTCGTCAACATAACGGACTAGGCGGGGGGGCGGGACGCATTGCGGATGCGTTGTGTCGGGAGTGATGGTGCGTCGGCAGACAGTGGCGTTTGTTGGTCTGGCAGTTCGGGTGGGCTCGTTTGAAAACGCGTCTTGGACGACGCATGCAGCGGCATGCGTCATGCAAAGGACAGGTGGCGCTGGAGTTCTTCGCCCTCGCGGGGCTGCTCGCGGTTTTCCTGCTGCTGGTTACGGCGGCTTCGTGGCAGCGCCGCGGCGAAATCGAGCGGGAGCAGGTGGCGTACGCGGCTGAGGCGGTGTGCTCGCAGTTGCGCAGCGAAATCAACGCGGCGCATTCCATCGGCGGCGGGTATTCGCGGAACTTCAACCTTCCTCCGATGCTTCTCGGTTCATTCGCGTACGAAGTCGATGCGTCCTACCTCGGCCAGGAGCGCAGGATTTTCGTCCGCTGGCAGGGCGGTTCGTGCGGCGCGAACGTGCTGGCATCGTCGTTCTCGGGCACCGCCGCGCTCGTTCCGGGCGCGACGGTTACGGTGAAAAACGTCGGAGGCGTGATTGCGTTTGAAACGTAATTTCCGCGCGCAGGTTTTCGCAGTCGACCTGATAGTCAGCGCGGCCGTTTTCTTCTCCCTGTTCGTGCTCGCATCGTCGATGCTCTCGGACTTGCAGCGCGACGCGCGGGGTTCGTCCGACCGCGCGGCGCTTGCGGATTCATCCTCGGCAGCCGCCGACGCGCTCCTCCTTTCGGGGGGCGCGCCCGCGGACTGGAACAACGCCACGGTCGCCTCCCTCGGCTTGGCCGATGAGCCTTTCGTCCTCAATCTCACGAAGCTTCTGCGGCTCAGGGACGTGCGTGCCGATGATTTGAGCTGGCTCGTCGGCGTCGGGCGCCTCAACGCTTCGATAAACATCACGAAAAACGGCGCGACGCTGCGTTCGGGAGTCCTGCGCGAGCGCGTCGCCTATTTCTCGGACGGCGGCGCGGATTTGCCGCCGTACCTGCAGGGCATGGCGTGGGATTATTACTGGGCGGGCGTCGGTTCTCCTGATTGGCGGGACTCGCTCTCGCAGCACGAGGGCGCGTCGCTCGACGAAATACTCGAAAACAGGAGCGCCTACAATTCGATAATCGTGGAGGACGCCGCGCTTTCCTACGCGGGCGTGAACGTGACCGCGCTGCAGGACTTCCTCGGGCAGGGCGGCTTGCTGCTGTGCGAAGGCCGCTGCGCCGGGCTTCTCGGCTCGAACTTTTCAATCAGTTCGGAAACGTATCCGGCCGGAAGGGAGGGCGTCGTAGCGGACGCGGGATTCCTGCTTTACGGCGTCTCTTCCGGCGCGCCCGTCGCGTTCTCCTCGGCAACGGAGGCGTTCTATTCAAACGAAAGCGAGGGCGATGCCGCCCTGCGCATCGTCGTGCGCGATTCGGTGAATTCGTCGAGCGCGCTCGTGGGTTCCTGGCGCTACGGCAACGGCGTGATTTACTACGTGGCGGACGCGGACGCGGCTTTCGGTTCCGTTCCCGCATCGCAGGCGCTCAACCTCGCGGGTTTCCCGCTCGCGTTCGGCAATCCGCCGAACGACCAGATCAACGTTTTCGTGGTGCGCCGGCCCTGCCTTGTTGAGGGAGATTTCAGGCAGCCCGCGCTTTTCGAACTGTTCGTGTGGGAGAATGGATAGGCGATGAAAAGAGCATTAGTATTCAGCATTGACGCGCTCGTGGCGTTCCTGCTGCTCACAACCGCACTCGGCGCGTTCGCGCTCATGCGCGGCTCGTTCGTGTCGCCGATGGTGGAGAACGAGGGCGTGCACGCGGTTGCGCAGAACGCGGTGAGCGTGCTTGCGAAGGCGAGGATTTACGACGTGAGGCGGCTGCCCGAGGTGGACGCGCTGTTCGAAAGCGGCGCGCTCGGCGCGTCGGATTTGAACAAGAGCGTGCTCGAGGTGCTCGGAGGATTCTGGGCCGCCAACGATTCCGGAAACTTCTCGGCTGCGTCGAATCTTTCGCGCGCGGTTCTTTCCCCAGCGATGCCCCCCGACGCGCAATGGGCGGTGCGCATCGAGGACGACATGATATACAACACGTCCGCGCCCGACGTGCGCCATTCCCTGGCGGTGAGCAGGCGGCTCGTGTCGGGCGTCGCGGCGGAACTGCCGAGCACGGGCTGCGTCGCGCGCGCGTTCGTGGAGCGCATACGCGGGAAGCACGAAAAGGCGTACGCGTTCTTCGGGGGGTTCGTCGGCGAGGGCAACGTCACCGCAGTTGTGCGCGGGGTTCCTGCGGACGCGCAGATTGAAAACGTCGTGCTCGAGGTGAACGCCGGGGACAACCTTTCGTTCTATGCCAACGGGGTTTCGTGCGGCTCCTTCGCGAAGACGGCAGGCAGCTACTCCGTTGATTCGTGGACCGTTACCGCGCCGGCATGCCTGGACGCGCTCGTCAAGGCAGGGGACAACAATTTCTCGATAAACTTCACCGGAAGCCTGCTGCAGGACAAGTACCTCGGCGGGGGGTTCGTCGCCGTTACGTACAACACGGGCACGATGTCTCCGCCTCCGCAGTACTCGCTTACGGAATACCTGCCCGGCGTGGACGGGCTGTTCAACCTGTACTCTTCGTTCTACGTCCCCGGCACGTTGAACCTCGTGTCCGCGCATCTGCGCTTCCTCAACAACTACACGACGATGCTGTTCGTGGGAAACAAGACGCTGATGACGTGGAACGGCACGAACGAAACGCAAACCGTGGACATCCCGAACGCGAACTTCTCCGCCGCGTTCCCCGACTATTCCGCGATAAGCATGCGCACCGTCCCGATACGCCTCAAGGTGGTTGCGAACATGACCGGGGGATACGGGAACGCGGACGTCGTACTCATCACGGACGTGTCTGGCAGCATGGACTGGCGCATGGACTCCGATTCCACTTACGGCGTCAATCGCACGCGCACCTGCAACGACACGCTCCTGCTCACGCAGGGCAACAGCCAGCGCATGAGCGTGGCGCGGTGCGTCGACGCGCAGTTCGTGGACGCGGTGATGGAGGGCGTCGGCAACAGAATCGCGCTGGTTTCGTTTTCCAGCAGCATCGTCAACTACACGGAACTCACGAACAACTCCGCGTACCTGAAATCCGTCATTGGCGCCTACCAGCCGTCGGGCGCCACGTGCCTCTGCTGCGCCATAAACAAGGCGTACGACATCCTCGCCGCGCAGAGCGGGGAGAACAGGACGCGCTTCGTAATCGTGATGAGCGACGGCGTGCCGAACGTGCGCTGCGTGCCCACCTGCAGCGCCGACCTCCGCGCAGTCTCGATGTACAATTCGACGCAGGGCTTCGCCGCGGGCACGAACGGACTGATAATGAAATGGGACGGGACGGCGTGGGCTTCCCAAACGCCCCCTTCCACGTCCTACGACTTGTACGGCGTTTCAAACACGCTTGCGTCACCTGCCTTCGCAGTAGGCGAAAGCGGCAAAATCTACAAGTGGAACGGCGCGTCGTGGGTGCAGGACACGGACACGGGCTACTACGACCACTACGCAGTGAGCCTTTACAGCAACTCGCTCGCCTTTTCAGTAGGCGAGAGCGGGAGGATATATGGGTGGAACGGCGCTTCTTGGTCGCTCCAGTCGGGCACAGGCAGCAACACGTTCCGCGGCGTCAGCATCTACAACACGACTCTCGCATTCGCGGTCGGCAATTCGGGAAAAATCTACCGCTGGCTCGGTTCCTCGTGGCTGGAGCAGGCCGACACCGGCGGCAACACGTTCTACGCGGTGAAGGCGTACAACGGTTCGCTCGCGTTCGCAGTCGGCGATTCGGGGAAGATTTACAGGTGGCTCGGCTCCTCGTGGTCGCAGAATACCGACACCGGCGGCAACACCTTCTACGCCGTCGACATTTGGAACGGCTCGCTTGCATTCGCCGCGGGTTCTTCCGGCTTGATTTACAGGTGGACGGGCACGTCGTGGGTGGCGCAGGCGAGCCCGACGTCAAACGCGATACGCGGCTTGTCCTTCGTGAACGGCACCTACGCGAAGGCGGTGACTGCCGGCGGCGAGATACTGTCGTGGGACGGCACCTCGTGGGCCACTGAATGGCATTACCAGTGCGACAACGGCAATTCCTCGACGGGAAAGTACTGCAGCGACAACGACGACTGCTCCCTCACATCTTCCTGCCCGTCGCGCAACGCCAATTATTCATCATGCAGGGCGCATAACGAGTTGAATGCAACGGCGCATGCTGTAGGGTTCGGGCCCGTCGCTTCGTGCACTTTCGCCAACAACACGCTCTACGCAGTTGCGCAGTGCGGCAACGGCTCGTACTTCGCGTCGACGAACGCGAGCGAGCTCGCGGACTTTTACCGCTCCCTCGCGAGGACCATAGTGCAGGCGAGCAACACGTCGCAGATAATGACGCTGAGCGGCGCGATAAACAGCACGCTGTTTTCCGACTCTTATTTCGAGTTCCATTACACGCCCGCGACTCCCGATTACGGCTACCAGGAGCTGCTGATTCAGAGGGAGACGCCCTATTTCGCGTCGTGCCAGGGGTCCGTTTACTTCCCGTCGCAGATGTCGGTTGATTCCTTCAGGATGACGTCCTTCTCCTCGGCGGACTGGACCGCCAACGTGACGCTGAAGAATTCGGCGCAGGACTGGCTGAACGTCTTCGACCTCTCCGTTTACAACGGTTCGTCCTACGGGGACACGGGCGATCCCTTCTTCGTCGCGCTGAACGCTTCGCTCCTGCGCAGCGGCGAATACAATTACGTGGACGTGCGCACGCAGAGCGCGCCGGGCAACCAGAGTCCCTCGTGTTCGCAAAAGAACCGCGCCATCTACGAGGGCAGAATCAAGGCGGCGGTGAACTATTCGGGCGTGTTCCTGCAATGCAGGGCGCGCAACGCCACGGTGTATTACGATTTGGATTACGACAGCGCGCCCGACGGATACGTGAACCTGACCATAGGCACGGATTTGCCTTCCGCAGGCGAGGAATACGTCGCCGTGGACCAGCTGGACGTCTACGGCAACGCCGTCGACGACGCGCTCCAGCGGCTCCTGAACCAACTGAACATGTACGCGGAAATCGGCGACAGCGGTCCGGCAGGCTCGATGACGAACCCGATAGACGTGCAGCTCGATTCCGAGGTGGGCTCCAGCGCGGTTACGGGGCAGGGCATACCCTTTCTCTGGGGTCCGAGCGAAGTGGAGGTTCTCGTATGGACGTAGGAAAACGGCGTGCGATTTTCTACTCCCTCATGGCGCTCGCGCTCCTCGCGCCCATCGCCGCGTTCGCGCTGTATTCCGCAATCCACGCGCAGGGCGGGGGCGCCGCCGTAGTTACGACCGTGGTCGGCCGCGAGACGTCTAATTTCGCGGAATCGGTCGAACTGGATTTCCCGCGCGCGCTTTCGATAGCCGGAAAAACGTCGCTTACCGCGGGAGTGAACCACGTCGTTTCCTCGGGCGAGGCAATGGACGATGCGCAGCTGCGTTTGCGGGAGCTGGCGTGGAACGCGACGTATTACGGCGTGCCGTCGGTGCTGATGTCGAACAATTCCATTTCCGACTGGACTGCACGGCTGCAGACGAAGGGGCTGGCGTACGGCTTGAACGTGAGCGCGGTGGTGACGGACGTTTCCATCGTGCCGTACGATTCGTTCCACGTCCTTTTCTCGGCGAACATGTCGCTGAAGGCGCGTTCCGAAGCGTACTCGCTGAACCTCACGCGCTCGCTATACGCGCAGGCGCTCGTCAGCATCGAGGGCGTCGAGGATCCGCTCTATCCGCTTAACACCAACGGGCTCGTCGGCCGCGTCTTGCGCGCGAATACCACCGCAGTATACGGCGTCGAGGCGCTGGACTCGTTCTTCGCGGACAGGCGCTACGTGCCGTCGGCCGACGGCGCGTCGTTCATGGACAGGCTGGAGGGGCGCGCCGTGCTTTCGCCGCGCTATTCCTCGTCGCGCGCAACCGGCTTGGAATCGCTCGTCGACCTGTCGCAGCTGCTCGGCCAGGGAATTATCATCAAGGAGAATTCGACGGTGGCCGACTATTATTATTTCAACACGACCACGCCTGCGGGATACGGAGTAAACGGTTCGGCGTATCCGCTGCTGCTTCTGGACAACGCGAGCGCGTCAGTATTCGGTGTCGGGCTCGCTTCCTGATTTCTGGAGCCCGCCACCTCGGTTTCGCCGCCCCAGTACTTCCTGCCGTTGTTTTTGCCCGCGGTTGCGGGTTTCATGCTCTCCGATAAATAAAATAATCAACGTTTTTAAAGAGCGCGCAGTAATGGTTGCGCTGGAGCGGCGCATGCGTCCGAGCGACGCGCGCGTTCGGAAAGCGAGGGTGCGGGGAAGCTTGAAGGAGGACCTTGAAACCGTCATCGACAGGCTTTACGATTACGTGCGCACGAAGGGCTCCGTCGGGCTCAACGAGATGGCGAAGGCGCTCGCGTTGAATCCCCTGCAGGTTGAGAAACTCGCGCTTCTTCTCGAGGAGAGCAACCTGATGGAGGTGCGCTACAACCTCACGGGCGTCATACTCGTCGAGAAGGCGTTCGTCACCGAGAAGGAAGCGAAGGAGAAGATGGCGGGAGTCAAGCAGCGCGCCAGCAAGATTTTCGAGGAGACGCGCGCGATGGAGCACGAGGTGATGACGTCCGAGAGCCTGCTCGAATTCATCGAGAAGGACATCACGCGGCGCATCAAGGCGGCGGAGATGATGCTTCAGGACATCGAGAAGACGAATTCGTTCTCCGCGAGCGAGCTGAATTTCGTGAGAAACGAGATAGATTTGGTGATGCGCCAGCTGCAGGCGTTCGGTTCCGAGATAGACCGGCTCGAGGGCAAGG
>PEXZ01000028.1:1358-14642 GCA_002763345.1 Candidatus Micrarchaeota archaeon CG08_land_8_20_14_0_20_59_11 | reverse complement strand
TTATACCGAGGAAGCCTCCAGGGGGGATGATGCGATGATTGAGAAACTCAAGAAGTATTTCAGGTACTACGGGTTCGTGAGGCAGGGCACGCCGACGACGACCAGCTGGAAGTGGCGCATAATCGCGATTCTTCTCGCGGGGGTGGGCGTCTCCTTCGTCTACAACTACCTCGTCGGGAAATACACGCGGCTTGTAAACGTCGAAGGCATCGAGCCGTTCATCCTCTCGGACAAGCTGTTCTACTGGTTCATGACAGGCGTGCTGTTCGGCATCATAGCGCTGGCGGTGATGTACGAGGGCGAATTTTTCGTGGTATTGCGCAGGGCGGTGAAGGCGGCGGAGAAGGAAGCGAACAGCCGCGTCAAGGCGCTCGTAGGAAGCGCTGGGAAGCGCAGGAAAAAGAGGGTTTAAATTAGGCGGCGGCGAGAGATACTTTATGTATCCCACGTTCCTGCTGGAGGACTTCGGCGACGCGTTCGGGGTATTCGCCCTGATTATGATTTGCCTCATGCTTTACCGCGTCATATACCCGGAACTCGTGGGCACGCCCTTCCTCGCGATTATAATCGTGGGCATCATCGCGTTCACGCTGCTCGTTCCGTTCGTGTGGTTCCGCTACCTGATGTTCGTCACGTTGGTTATGAGCGGCATATTCTGGACGTTCAAGCCGCACAGGTGGTGAGCGAGTGAATTTCCTCCTCCTGCTGGCTCTCGGCGCCATTGCATTCTGGGCGATGCAGGAGGGCATGGCATTCATAGCGTTCCTGGTGCTGGTTGTCGCGGTGATAGGGCTGCTCGCAGGCGCGTCGAAGGGCGAGGCGGTTTCCGGGGTACCCGGAAGCAGGGGACCTGTCGTGGTGCAGGACATGGGTTCCGAAATACCCGACGTAATACGCATGAAAATCAAGAGCCCGTGGGGGGACACGTTCACCGTGGAGAGCTGGAGCTCGTATACGGGCGAGGTTATGGACACAATAGGCGGCACGCTGTTCCGACTGTTCGGGGGAAAGACGAAGAGGCGGCCGCCTGTGCCGTACAAGCCGGGGCACTGAAATGGACTACACCTTCCTGTTCATCGTCATTTTGATGCTCTTCGCGGTTAAGAGCGGATTGTACTACGTCGCGGTTGGCTTGTTCGTGCTGCTGCTTTTCACCGCCAGGAATAAGTACCTGATTGCCGCCGCAATAGTGGGCGGCGGAATCGCGCTGCTCTGGTATTCGGGCATGGACCTGGGCGACTACTCGATGATAATCACGGTTGGCGGGCTTTTCCTCGTCCTGCTGCTCATCGCGAAGAAGGAGAGCGACCAGCCGCAGGGTTACGGCGGCGGAGGCGGAGGGATGTTCGGATGAACGTTCTTCTGCTTCTCGCGCTGCTCGCGGCGGCGTTCATGCTCATGCAGGAGGGCATGGTGACGTACGCGTTCCTGTGCCTCGTAGTGCTCATCGTGCTCGCGCTTTCAGGCGGAGGCGCCGGGGGAAGCGCGCCTTCGGCAGGCGGGGGCGGCGGACCCGTAGTTGTGCAGAAAGGCGGCGCGAAGATACCGAAGACCATCTACATGAAGGTAAAGACGGGCTGGAAGGGAAACCCGTGGGTGGAGGACCAGGGCGCGAAAGTGGGCGTCATGCTCGACACTATCGGACGCTCGCTGTTCAGGGCGGTTACGGGCAAACGCGAGGTAGGCGACGAGGACGATTAGATGCGCTGGATGCAGGTGCTGCTTCTGGTTGCCGCTGCCGCGGCGTTCGTATTCGGGATTGAATGGCTCTACGTGGCGCTCGGATTGCTGCTGCTGGTGATGCTGGTGGCTGAGGCGGGAGCGCCGAGGATGCCTCCTGCCGCGGAACGGCCCCCCGAGATGATGGAGGAAGGCAGACGGCAGATAATCGCCGCCCAGGTGCGGCAGTCGCAGGCGCACGAATTCATGCACAAACTCATCACGGACCGCATCAGCGAGTCCGTAGAGCAGCAGCAGCGTGAGGAGGAGGCGGCGGCCATTACCGGCGCAATAGGCGGCGTCTCGAAGAAGCTTTCCAAGAAAATCGACAGCCTTGAGAAGAAGATAGATAAACTTGAAAAAAACAAACCGAGGCGCAGGCGCTATCCGGTCGGCGACGATTGATTTTTCGCGAGTGTTTTAAGCAGTCTTTCCGCGTTTCTTCTTATTTCGCGCGCTTTCAGGCTAGCGTCTGCATCGACTACAACCGCGCCGCTCGTCCTCACCTTGTTGACATATGCCGACGCCGCTGCGCTTGCAACTGCCAATGCTTTCCGCAGCCCGTCCCCCCTGCTCAGTGAAACGCCCAGTGCGGCCTGAAAAACATCGCCCGCTCCAACGCTCTCGAACCTGCTGGCAGCGCCCGGAAGGTCTATGATGCCGCCCTCGTGGAACGCCGTGCAGCCAGCACTGCCCGCGTCACCACGACTATCTTCTTTTTGGCGGCGGCATATTCAAGCGCCTTCTTTCTGTCCAACAAATCCAGCCCCAGTCCCGCCAAAGTCGCAGCCTCCTCGTGGTTGAAAACCAGTATGTCCGCCCGCTCGACGGCGCGCAGGGTTTCCTCGGGATACCTGTCAATCCACCGCTTTTTCGTGGAAAACAGTATCCGCCCCCTGAATCCGCGCGTTTTCGTGAAATCGGACGGTGGCAGCGAGGAAAAAACCAGCAATTTCGCGTTGGAGTAATCCGGCGGCAGAACCGGCGAATGCCGATCCAAAAACCGCCAGTTGAATCTCAGGGTTTTGACCAGCCCGTTCTTGAAAATCCGGTTGACGACCACCGGCGTCTTCTCCCCGGCCCCGCTCAGACCGCGGACATCTGAGCCGTGGAACAGATGCGTCCCCCATTTGAAATCCGAACCCAAAACGCTTACGACGCCGACGCGCGTACGCGGAAACAGGCTCCTTGAAGCCTTTAGTGCGTGAACGACGAAACCGCCCGGTTTGCTGAACGAAGTGCCGAGGCGGTCGATAATCAGCGTATCGTGAAGGACCGGCCCCATGAACACTACCGAAGGCGACTTCATTCCAATCCCAGCGCACGGAGAATTTCTTTTTCGTCAAGTTCGCCGATGTTTTTGATGAACGAAATGCCGCGTGCATCATGCGGGATCCGTTCCTTCGACCCGCTTCCGACTACGATGCACGGTATTCCCGCGTTTTTTGCTGTTTCCACATCCATGGGGCTGTCTCCAACGAACACGGTCCTGTTCGGACGGCCTAGCCTCTTGATTAGGAAATAAACGGCTTCGGGATTCGGCTTTGGCTTGAAGCCGTACGAGCCGGCAACCGCGTCGAAGGAACCTAATAGCCCGAGATGCCTGAGCACCATAATCGCTATTTCCGTCTTCTTGGTCGTGAATATCGCCAGCTTGACCCCGCTCCTTTTCAGCCTCGCCAGCATGCGCCTTGTTCCGGGCATCGGCTTCGTGCCGGTTGCAAACGTCTTCGCGAAATCCTCCCGATAGCTCTTGCATGCTTCCTTTATTTTTTCCTCTCCGATTCTCGAACGGAACATCTGTTCCAAGGGTATGCCTATCATGCTGTAAATCTCGCGTTCGGAAACCATGTGCGCCCCCATCCTCCGAAGCGTCCTTTTGAAAGACCCGGCTATTGCCTTCCTGGAATCTATGAGCGTCAAATCTAAGTCGAAGATTGCCAGCACGCCGTCCGGTGTCAGCCCGCCCATAGCATCACAGCATGTGCCCGAAGTCGTCCTTTTTCCAGTGCAGGTATTTCTTGAGCCCGCGACGCTTGGCTATTATGGGAATCCGCTCCACGACATCTATGCCCTCCCGCTCCAAGCCCCTGATTTTATGGGGGTTGTTCGTAAGCAGCCTGACCTTGGAAAACCCCAAATCCTTTAGGATCTCGGCTTCTGCGTGGTATTGCCGCTGTTCCGGAACGGCCCGCGCTATTTGGAAGGCTTTTTTCACGCCGACGTTCCGCTCGTCCATTATTCGGTATGCCTTGAGCTTGACAACCACGCCGTTCCCCATGCCATCCTCGCCCAATGCATATAGTATGATTCCGTTTTTTTCCCTCGAGATGTACTCCTTTGCAAAATCCAGTTGCCACCTGCAGTCGCAGCGTTTGTCGCCCCCGAACAGGTCCCCGGTAAGGCACGCCGAATTAAGCCGCAATATGACTGGCTGACGAAGCTGCTTGTAGGGAACCGGATAGAATAGGAGGAAGTCCTGGGCGCTGCTCCCTATTTTTACCCGGTATGCGCCATAGAAGAATTTCTGCCCGCTAACGTTGCAGAACCTAACGTCCATAACCTTGTCAAGGATTCGAATCCGCTCGGCGGAGCGCGTTTTTTTTTTTGCGGTTTTGCGCCGAGTCATTGAAGATATTCGCCCCCGTTTATGTGAATCGTGCTGCCCCTGAGGTACGTGGTGTCTGCTTCCACCAGGTATCTGATGATGCTCGCTATCTCCTTCGGTTTTCCGGAACGTCCGGACAGCAGTTTCTTGACGTGGTTCAGCCGTCTTTTTTCCGGCATCCGCCTGGACATCTGGGTGTCCACTATGCCGGGGGCGACGTTAAGGACGTCTATCCCCCTGCAGGCCAGGTTCAATGCAAGGGACTTGGTCGCTCCGGCGAGTGCGGCTTTTGCGGCGGAATAACCGATATCCCTGCTGCCGAGATACGCCGCAGCCGAGGTTACGTTGATTATCTTCCCGCCGTTGGGCATGTGTTTCGAGCATTCGACTGCCAGGAGTGCGGGTGCTTCGGCATTAACGCTTAAATTCTTGCGCCATTCCTCGGCGCTGAAGGTGCGGCAGTCCCCAACCCCGTAGTATCCCACGCAATTTATCAAAACGCCTATCTGTCCGTATTTTTTACACAGATTCCCGATTAGAGCGGCAGTCTCCTCGTGGTTGGTAAGGTCTATCCTGCGAACCTCGACGTTCCCCTTTGACCGGCCTCCTGCGATGTCCAGAGAAAAAATCCTGCGACGCCGGCCCTTCGACAGCTCCCTTACCACCGCCTTGCCGATGCCGCCTTGACCGCCTGAAACGACGATGTTCATAATTATGGCCTTTCGCCAGCAGGCGCGTCCCGAGCCGACAGGGCCGCGTTTATCAGGTCGCGCATGCGTATTGCTTCTTCCCGAGCTGCGACATCGAACGGCTTTCCGCTCGTCCGATATGCATAGATGATGCTCCGGCTCGCGTTTACAATCGCCCCATGGCCGTCCTCGTTGAAGAAATGCCGCATGTCCCCGGCAGTCCCCCCTTGCGCGCCGTAGCCGGGCACCAAAAAGATAGCGCGGGGCATGATTTTGCGGAGTTTTTTCGCGTCCTCGGGGTATGTTGCTCCAACCACCGCCCCGACGCTCGAGTATCCTAGAGTCCCCCCCAGCTCCAGACCCCACTTGCGCACCATTGCCGCCAAATGCTCGGAAACAGGCACTCCGCTCTCAAGCCGCTGATCCTGAAGCTCGCGGGCGGAGGGATTGCTCGTCTTGACAAGGATGAAAACGCCCTTGCCGTGCGCCTTGCAGTGCTCCAAAAACGGAAGTATTCCATCGGCGCCGAGATAAGGATTTATGGTTATGGCGTCGACTGGAAATGCAGCCTCCTTTCCGCCCAGATACGCCCGGGAATATGCCGATGCCGTAGAGCCTATGTCTCCCCGTTTGGCGTCCAGAATGACCAACAGCCCCTTTTTCTTCGCGTATTTAATGGTTTTCTTGAACGCACGCATCCCTTCGATGCCGAATTGCTCGTAAAAGGCTATTTGCGGCTTTACCGCAACTGCCACGTCGTGGACGGAATCTATTATCCCCCTGTTGAATTCGAAAAGGGCCCTGCCAATTCCGCTGGGGGTTTTTCCGTACTTAACCAAAAGCTCTGGCGGCAGAAGATCCAACTGCGGGTCCAAACCGACGCATATTTTGGAGTTTTTCCTCACGCTTTCTCGGATGAGTCGGTCTGCGAAATTCATAATATAACTCTGGCATGCGCGGTTATAAAATACCGCGCACGTCCTCCCCCGGGCCCTCGGGGAAACCTATTTAAATAGTAACTACCTAGCAGTAGTGTTAGTGATTTGATGGGCAACACACTCTCGTTCTTGGACTCGACGGGAAGCAACACGGCGGACATGGCGTTCCTAATGCTAATCTTCGTCTTCATGTTCGCCACTTTCGGAGGCATGGGATACAGCGAGAACCCGTTTGTCTGGGGCTCCGCGATGTTCATAGGCGTCATAGGCGCGGTCATGGGCCTCGCCGCAGGAAGCGGAGCCGCTGTGATACTCGTCCCGCTCGCGCTGATTGTCCTGTTCAAGGGCTGCCTCCCCGCGCTCGGCAATTTCGTGGGCGAGGGCTTGCTGGCGTTCTTCGTGATAGCGTTCTTCATAGTCCTGGTTGGGCTTTGAGCGTTCACACGACGCGCCGTCATTTCAGCAGGCGCGTCATGCAACCGATTACTTCTTGAGCCGCAGCAGGATTTCCTGATTGGTCTGCAGGACTTTCTTGGTTACGTCCTGCAGCGCGCGCATCAGGGCGATTGCGTCGTCCAGCTTCTGCTCGAGTTTCTGCGAGGAAGAGGACTGGAACAGCGGCGTTCCCTCGCTCTTCTGAATCATGGAAGCGACGGAGATTTCCTTCTCATCGCCTTCCGCGCCTACGGAAGTCATGCTGAAGCCGACGGGTTTGTCGTCGGACGCGCCGGAAGCGCCAAGCGCGTCACCGGCGCCAGCTACTCCCAGTTCCTTCAGGTTCTTCCTTATTTCGTCGTCCGACATCCCGCGCTCGCGCATCTTCTGTATGATTAGTTTGATGTCCATAACCGCACCTGCATGCTGCATTGCACGCGGCAATGCAGCGTCCAAGGACTAACGCTGGGAACATATAAATAGCTTTTTTCCGTTAGCCATCCGTGGATTTCCCGAACGGTCCCTGGAACAAGACGGCGGTAGCCCAGTGGGCGGGGCATCCCGTCACGATTTACCAGAACGCCGAAAAGATACTGCTCATGCTCGTGTTCGACGAGGCGGATGACAAGAGCGTGAAGGGATTGCTCGTGCTGATGAAGAAGCCCTTCCTGGTCGAGGGCAGCCCCGACGCTTTTGCGGAAGCCCAGAGCAGGAGCCTGGTCGTCGTGCAGAAGGTATCGAGGGAAGCGAAGCGCACCTTCCTGCTGGTTGAAGCGACTCCCGCCTACATCGAGTATTCGCAGGCGAAGCTTTTTGACTCCGTGCGAGCCGGGTGCGACGAGCTGGAGGCGCTCGGAAAAATAGTGGCGGACATCGCGTCCGTGCATGGAACGAAGGCGACGGAGCTGCGCAGGGTGCCTCCCGAAATCGGCGATGCTCTTACCGGCGATCCCCTGCTGCTGTTCCTGATGCCCGCGTCGGGTGTTGCTGCGGGCGCGCCGACCGAAGCCGCGAAGATAATGCTGCTCGGAACCGACGCGGACGGCAAGGCGGTTGAGACGAGCACGGTGCTGCTGAAGCGCGCCGCGATTGCAGGAAGCGGCCAGAAGCAGGCGCAGGCGCTGCAGGTGCTGTGCGAGAACGCCCTCCTAGCGGAAACGCCGTGCATAATAATCGATTCCTACGGCACGCTCGGGGGAATGGGGGAGCGAAACGCGGAACCCGATTGCAAGCGCTTCTGCGAGGCGAACGACCTCCAGCCGCAGGGATTCGCGCTTTCGAAGGCGCTGTTCGGCGCGGACTTCTCGATTGATTTGACTGTTGTGAGCGCGTCGGCGTTCGCGAAAACTTTTCGCTTGACGGACGAGATAAGGCAGGCGCTGCCCGCGCTGATGCCGCCCACGCTGCAGGACGCTGCAGAGCAGGCGAGGGGCGGGAGGGCGGTGCGCGCGATGCGCGTGCTGCAGAAGCAATATTCGTCGCTGTTCGGGCGCGCGGCGATTTCGCCGCCGGCCGCGGGCGGCATTTACGTGAATCTTTCCAGGCAGCCGGGAGAGGTGCGCACGCTCGCCATCATCTCGCTTCTCAACTCGCTCCAGAACGGAAACGCGTTCGTCGCCATGAACGAGGACCTTGCGGGAGCGCCGGACGAACTCAAAGGCGCGATAGCTGCTCTGGAAAACAGGGGCTTTTCCTACGCGTGCTGCGCCGCGCATCCTTCCGACCTTTCCTTCGTCAAGGACCCCACCCTTGCGATAGAAGCAGTTGGCGAGGAAACCATCGCTACGATTCACGGCGAAAAAAGGCGCTTCATTCTAAGGCCGACGCTTTCAAAAAAATCAGCGTAACGCCGCCGCGACTTCCGCAACTCCCGCATCCGTCTTTATTCCGTTCGGGCAGTAATGGGTGCGAACCGCTTTGAAACCTTTGGCGCGCAGATTGTCGATTGACGTCGCCACTGCTTTTCCGGGCAAGCCGTAGCAGTCGCACACGGCGTGCAAATCAAAGAAGTACGGAGGGAAGCCCTGCTCGTTTTCCAGAAGCGCAACGAGTTTCCCCACCCTTTCGTCGCCCATTACTTTCTGGAGGAACTTCCTGTCGCACATCTCCCCGAGATAAAGGGGGCCCGCAACCTGCATTTTGTAGCCACAGGCGCAATGCAACAGCTTCCCCGTTACTCTCGACAGGCATTTGGGGCAATACGATATGAAACCCAGCCTTGCCTTTTTTCCTCTCACGAAGAAGCCCTTGACGTAGTGCCCTTGGTAAAACACGAGCACGGGACGGAAGCCGAAGGAAGCAGCCTTGCCCGCGAATATTCGCGCCGCGATTTCGTGCGAAAAGTCGCAGCGTATGGGATTCGCTCCGTAGTCCTTCCTGCATCTCTCGGCTGAAACGCGCTTGCCCGCGCAGAGGTTGGCGAGGTCCGTGGATGTGACGGAGAGCATGCCGTTTTTCTTCAAGGCGCGAACGGCAGAGGGAAGAAACGGCACCGCCGAGCCAAACGGGTCGATTTCCACGAAGTCGAAAGAAGAAGGGCGCGCGTCCAGAAACTTGTTCAAGCCGGATTCGACTGCCTTGACGTTTTTCAGTTTGTTGAGGGCGATGTTTTTGTTCGCGAGAGTAATGGCTGCTGGGTTCGCATCTACGCAGACGACGTTCTTCGCGCCGCCTTCAAGCGCATAGCGGATGCCCCTTGCCCCCAGAGCGCACAACCCATCACAAACAGCCGCCCCATTCCTAAACGCCCTAAGCACGGCGACTGAAACGGTTCTGTTGAACTCCATCTCGGGATTGAAGAATACCTCGCAGTGATGGGGGTCGGAAAAAGAGATTGAGGGAACGCGGAGTTTCGCGGCGCCTTCGCGCGCTATTTCGGTTTTCATGCCTCGATTTCCAAGTCCGTGCCGATTGCCTGCCCCGGAAGTCCCTTTTCCATCAGGATGCGCACCGCGCCTTTTTTTCCGTGAAGAGCGGTAACCTTGCCCGCGATTCTTTTTCCCGACGACGACTTCCACACCGCCGTCTTTCCGATGGCGTCCTTCGCCTTCTCGCCGACCTCGACGATGAACTGCCTCGGGTTCTGCGTGTGCAAACCCCTGCGATAGGATAGTATTCGAGCCTTCACGATAAACCACCTTTTCTATTTATTGGCTGGAAGGGTTTTAATCCCTTCCTTCCCTGATTCTTGTGGTGGGAACATGGATAATCCTCGGGTGAGCGTATACAAGCCGAACAAGCGCGGCGCAGGAGCCGCGGTGCGTTTTGATTTGAACGTCGTCAAGGAAGCGGTTTTTCTGGAAGCCGCACGGCAAATCGGCGAACAGAAGTTCGACTGGGAAAACAAGGTGGTAATCAAGCTTAATGCCACGGATATCGCCAAGCTGCTCCTTGTCCTTGAAGGCAAGGCAAAAACAACCGACTTGTTCCACGACACGACGAAAGCCCCGTCAAAAGACGCGCTCGCGCAAGGCGCGGAGCGAACGAAGAACGCGGCAGTCAACCTCAGCAAGAGCGACTTCGGCTACTACCTGAAGGCGAGCGAGCAGAGCGCGGCAGGCGCGGTGAACGCGGTTTCCGTGCCCGTAAGCGAGGACGAGGGCGTGCTGCTGCGCGTGCTTTTCGAGCGCGCCCTTGTCAGGATGGCGGGCTGGTAGCGGGCGCTTGGGGGGGCGGGCGCCGCACCAATTAAAAACCGCCGCAACCCTTATATATCCGTAAAACTAAACGGTATATGCGTGATTAAATTTGGAATATCCCTTTCCGAAATGGCTTGGCAAGCCCGTGCTCTTCAGCAGGCACGCATCGGAAGAGGCGCTCAACGACAACATTCCTGCTGCCAAAATCCTGGAAACGCTCGAGGAAGGCGTCGAGACGAAGGAAAAGCGCAGGAAGGGCGTCCTGGAGCTGGTGAAGGGGTTCAAGGACGAGGTTTTGAAGGTGGTCGTTGCGGACCGCGGAGACTGCTGGCTCGTCGTGACGGTGATAAGGTTCAAGAGGTGATTTCGATGAGGTGCGGCTGCGGAAGGAAAATGAAAAGGGCGGAGGTTGAGCTGCGCGGCTTCAAGCTGAAGGGCTTCAGGTGCGCCTGCGGGGAGGAGGCGTTCGACCCGCGCGACGTGGAACGCGTCAGGCAGGCGGTCAACGAGGAGGTAAAAGCTCGCCGGGTCGCCCACTCCCTCGTCGTCACGGTGCCGCGCCCCCTGGCGAAACTCGCGGAGATTCGGGCAGGGGACTCGCTGAAGTGGCTGTTCTCAGAAAACCGCCTGATACTCGAAAAAAACTGAGGAAGGACGTGCTTTTCGAGAGGGCGCCCGTGCGGATGGCGGGCTGGTAACGCGGGCGCCGCGCACCCGAAGCCGACGCCGTTCGAGCAGGATTACTTGGTCACGTGTACGACGCCGGACATCTTCGCGTCCACCGCCGAATAATACGCGTAGTCGCCTTCCTCCTCGAACACGTGTTCCCACGAATCGTCGGGCGCGAGCAACGGCGACCCGAAGAAGTCGAAGGTCACGGTGTGCTTGAGGAAGCCCTCGTTTACCCACACCACCTTTCCCCTGGTTTTGACGGTGACATCATCGGGGTAAAAGACGTACTCGTCTACGACAACCTGCGCGGTGCCCGCGGTGCCGGACGCCAGTTGGTGGACGAGGAGGTATAGCAGGGCGGCAGCGCCCACCAAAACGATTAACGCGTGAGTCTTGTTCATTTTTATTCTCCACTTTCATACACGAGTTTCACGGCGCGCCAGCCAATTGAGTCAGGAAACTTGTAACAAACGTACACGTCTTCAAACGCTTCCCGCAAAAAGTCTTGTTTGTCTTCGTCGGAAATTTCAGATAACAACAAATCCTGCACCTTGTCTTGAAACACAGCATACTCGGTTGTTTTTTGGAATCTGTCTTCAGAAAGTGGACCTAGGGGGGCAAGCGCCTCCTTTCCCGAACGTTTGTAAACCTGCAAACGAGCGATTATGGTTGATTCGCCCTCCTTTACCAAACTAGAGCCGATCTCTTCTCGTAAACGCATGATATATCCTCCAACGTTTAGAGGGTTACGTACCTCAGCATACCGGAAGGTCACGGTTCCAAAGGGGCTAGCCAAGGCAGAATCCAGAGTATTAATTATCGCTTCCGCCTCCGGTCCCTGGACTGGTTCCGGAACCGCCACCAGTTTCACGGCCCTCCATCCCTCGGTCTCGCTCGGCTTGTAACACGCGTAAACCCCTGCCTCCAACGCAGCATTGAATGCCTTGAGTTCTGGGGGGCCCCAAGACCCGAAATCCCGAGGTTCGCCTTGCTTATCAAAGTAGTCCGCGTATTTGATTTGGATTGTTCCCGTAGGTTGCAGCTTTTCGGCGCCAGGCAGTGGCAGGGCTCCGCCTTCCAACGTCCTCAACAACACTTTTCCGCTTGAGAGCGAGGAGACGCTGAGTCCACTCCTTATTCTTTCGACCTCGTTGTAAGGCACTGGTCGTTCTTTTGCATCCTCCATGGCTTTCCTCAATTGAGCGTAGTCCGCCAAGTTTTCCTGCGCTGCGGCATGCATTTCATTCCCGGTTTTCAGCACTTGCTGCGCCGTGGCGGCCTCGGGCACCGCGAAGATTTCTGCAGGGCAAGCCCCCTCCAGTTGAGTGGCAAGGCCCGTGGGGGGCTGGGATACCGCGACGAGTTTAGTCAATCTTGGTAGCTCGGGTTCTTCGGCAACAGCTTCAGGCACTTCGCGCCCAGGCACTTCGTACTTCGGAGCGGGGGCAACAACTTCCCCGAACCGTTCTTTCATGGCGGGCTTGGCAACCACTATTCGCTTTGACTCCTCGGCAACCGTGATAACCGAGAAAACCGCGGGCGCGCCCTTGCCCTTCGCGATTTCGGTTAATTCTGCCACGGCCTGCCTGGATTCAAGCCTGCTCTCCTCGGGCACTTGGTCTCCAAGGGTTTGAACGCGGAGCTCTGGTTGCACGCCAAACTCGGTTTCGGCGCCCGCCTCCGCCGCCACGTAAGCAGGGACTCCGCCGCACGATTCCTTCAAGCGGTACAGGTTAATCCATTGCGGGCCGCAACGGTACGCGCCGTCCGAAGCATACGCCCCGTAGTCCTCGCGGCACTGCTTGTTTTCCCCGAGGCACTCCGTGATTCCCGCGGGCGCGAAGTTAAAAATCCTTTGGGGGATGCGCACGAGGTTGCAGGAGTACGTTCCCGTAACCGACTCGGGTTTCACGCACGTCAACTCGGCTTGCCAGTACTTTGGTTGTTCCTGGTGGTTGGTTCGCGCGAGCACGCAAACCAGGCCCGCCTCGCAAAACTCGTTTTCGTTTTTATTAAAAGTGTATTCCTTGCCGACGATATTGAATTGCTTCTTCAAGTCCTCCAGCAACTCGCTTGACGCGTCCAAGGTGTTGAGTTCGGCTTCCGTTACCTTGTCGTCTTGGTCGGAGTCTGCGTCGCCGACGTTCGCGCACGGCTCACCGCGCGAACCAAGGCCTGTGGCTCGGCTTACCGCCGGCACGGAGTTGCGGACAATCGTGAGAACCAAGTTCCCGCCAACCTTGGTAAAAACGAACTCGTCCCCGTTCTTGAATTCGTGAATCTCGCCAAAGCGCAAGGTTTGGCCGCTCGCAGGAGTGTACCCATACTCCGAATTCCAAGCATCATCGCCCAGCCATCTTGTGGATACGTATTGGTATTTGAAGTCCTGCCCTCCTTTCGGAGTGTCGAGGTTTACGTAGAGTCTATGCTCGTCAGTCAGCGATAACCAGTTAGACGCATAAACCTTCTTTTCTGTGTCTCCAATGTGTTGGTATTGGAAGGCGACGCCGGTCATCCCGACGTCAACGTCTTTGAAGCGGTAATCCGCTGTAGCGAAAACGCCTTCTGAATCCGTTTCAACAACG
>PEXZ01000028.1:0-1351 GCA_002763345.1 Candidatus Micrarchaeota archaeon CG08_land_8_20_14_0_20_59_11 | reverse complement strand
ACAAGGGCGGAAGAGTAGCTGTTGGATGGGTTTGAAGCAACACCCAATCATAAGTGTTGAAATCGCTGTTAAAAGCATAATGGGCCGAGAGCGTGCTTGATTTGTCTTCTTGTTCAGCCGTTAAAACGAATTTGTAGACGCCGTTGGGCAACCCGGCAGTAAGCGCGTGTTCTTCGTCATACGCGGGATAAAATGGCCTACCCAATATATATAACCGCACGGCGCCGCAGAGTTTGCTTTTGTCAACCTGTTCGTCGGGGGTGTAACGGTAAGTATCTTGATTGTCAAACAACGTGTTTCTCAAAAGCGTATAGTAGGGTGGCGAAGATTCGAGAAGATTGGACTCCAGGTAAGGGTTTTTCGGGCACTCCTTCTCCCAGAAATAGGCCTTGAATATAGGGAAGCTCATTGATTCAAAAAAATCTTTGGCTGAACGCGCTGGCTCAACCAGTTCCTTTTTTTCAAGCACGGAGGGGTCCGGGTAAACAAGCTCGGCTTTAATCGTGGCGTGAGCCTGCTCGCCCAACTCGTAGTAAAGCGTCAGGTGTGGAGATGGCGCGGAGTGGTCGGAGGCGTCCGACAAGACCAGGAAGCGCTTGATAAGTTCGGTTCCGAAAGGCATTGGCTCGCTGTAATGGTAGATGAGGTTCGGAACCATTGAAGCCAGGAGTTTTCCATGCGGGTCGTTATCCAACGCGAGCACGAAGCCGAACACGTCCTTGTTTGCGTAATCGCCTTTCCGCGGGTCCGCGTTTCTTACCGCGTCGTTGTCGGGTGACCGCGGGTCCAAACACAGCTGTTCCTTCACCTTGTCTGCGTCAAGCAGCAATTCGTCGTCGCCGGGAACCGAGAACACGAGGCGGCTCGACAAAAACGGTTTTCCGGAGGCGAACTCGTCTTCGAAAACGAAGACGGGCACGAACAAGGGCTTGCCGCCAACGCTGAACGAGACCTCGAACACGCGCGGCGCCTTCCCTTCAACGCTCTCCTCGCCGCTTTCCACGGGCGTAACGCAGGTGAAGGAATTCATGTCGCAGACTTCGCCTCCCGCGGTCTCGCAATGCTCGTCCAAGTAACAGTCAACGCAGTGCTTGTTTGAGTCAAAGGTTTCATGCAAATCTTTTTTATAACAATACTTAGAGTCGCGAGCGCAAATCGTTGCCTCGGCTTTAGTACAACCCCGCCGCTCGTCTTCCAAAGCAAAACTGAGTTTCGTTGGAGACCCGCTCAAAAAGAATTCCTTGTTTTCACTTTCCCAGCCCGCCGGGTGCATCTCGACCCCGACCCCCTCCATTTCGCAGTACTGCCTAGGCACGTAAACCCGTTCCACGTCGTCGAACTCGGAGTAATA
>PEXZ01000006.1 GCA_002763345.1 Candidatus Micrarchaeota archaeon CG08_land_8_20_14_0_20_59_11 | reverse complement strand
TCGCCCTTGCCCGAGGCGATCGTGCCTGCGAAACCCAGAACTAATCGAGCCATTTGACGCGGACGCCCTCCTTCGAGTCCTCGATGACTATACCCTTCCCGCGCAGCAGCGCGCGGATGCGGTCCGCCTCCACGTAGTCGCCCTTCCTGCGGGCGGCTTCGCGGGCATCCACGAGTTCGCGCGCCTCTGCCGGGATTTCGCGCTTCTTTTTCCTTTTCAGGACGCCGAGCACGCGGTCCGCATCCTCCATGAACGCGAGCGCCTCCTTCGCCGACGCCGCGTCCATCTCGCCGGAGGAAAGGAGCTTGTTCGCCTCGCGGACAAAGTCGAATACGACGGTTAGCGCGTAGGCGACGTTCAAATCGTCGTCCATGTACTCCTCGAACTTCCTGCGCGCATGCGCCGTCAAATCCTTCATGCGCTCGGAATCGCTCTTGTATGACGCATCCCGCGGGATGCGTCCAGCAGGACGCCCTTTCGCCTCGCGCAGCCTCTCCGCGAAATCGTTGAGCGAATCGACGGTGTTCTTCGCCTGTATGAGCGCGTCGAACGTGAAATTCAGCTGGCTCCGGTAATGCGTCGAAATCAGAAGGTAGCGCAGCGCGGTCGCGTCGCCGCCGCGCGCCTCGATGTCCCGCAACGTGTAGAAATTCCCGAGCGATTTCGCCATCTTCCTGCCGTCCACCATCAGGTGCTCGCAGTGCAGCCAGTATTTCACGAATGGTTTTCCCGTCGCCGCCTCAGACTGCGCGATTTCGTTTTCATGGTGCGGAAACACCAAGTCGACGCCGCCAGTATGGATGTCGAAGGAATCGCCGAGGTATTTCGAACTCATGGCGCTGCACTCGATGTGCCAGCCGGGCCGCCCGCGCCCGAAAGGCGCGTCCCAATAAACGTCGCCGTCGGCGTCGTCCCACGCCTTCCATAGGGCGAAATCCGACGCGGCGTCCTTCGCGTACTCGTCCGCCCGTACGCCGCTCGCCCCGCTCTTCAGCGAGGCGCGGTCGAGGTGCGAAAGCGCGCCGTATTTTTTGAAGGCGGCTATGCGGTAGTAAATTCCGTCGTCTTTCTTGTAGGCGACGCCCGCATCGAGCAGTTTCTGAATCATTTTTATCATGTCGCCGACGTGCTCGGTTGCGCGCGGATATTTCGTGGCTGGCTTGATGTTGAGGGCGGACAAGTCGTCGAAGAACGCCTTCTCGTAGCGTTCCGTGAACGCACGCAGGGGCACGCCCTCCGCCTTCGCGCCGTTAATGGTTTTGTCGTCGACGTCGGTTATGTTCATCACGTGCGTCACAGCGTAGCCCTTCCATTCCAAGTAGCGCTTCAGCACGTCGACGAAAACGTACGAGCGCAGGTTGCCGATGTGGGCGAAATTGTAAACGGTGGGGCCGCACGAATACATGCAGACTTTCTTGCCGTGCAGCGGCTCGAACTCCTCCTTGCGCCGCGACAGGGTGTTGTAGAACTGCAGTGCCACGAAGCGTTTAGGCGGCGAACGCGTTTAAATCGTTTCCTTCGCGAGCGCAACCGACGAAACGACGTCGCCGAGCCCCACGGTGGTCTTCGACTCGACAACCGGCGCGGGCACGAAAACTAGGTAGTGCTTGCCCATGTCCGCTATCCCGTCGTAAAGCAGCGCCTTCTCGTCGGCGTGATACAGGTCCGCGACTTCCGCGGCAAAGGCGTGCGCGTCCATCAGCCCCTTCGAAAGCACGAGCGCGGAGACGTCCTCCTGCGACACCACGCTCTTACCCGACGACGCCTTCGCCGACGCGACGAGCGAGGCGAGCACGCATCCGTCGCGCGTCTTCTCGGGATTCGCGGACTTTTTCAGAAGAACGAGGTTGTAGCCGAGGTTGTGCACGTGGAAGCGCTCGAGCCCGAGGCGCTCGAACACGTGCTTCGCCGCGTCGTACAAGACGAACGCGCTCTCGCGAATCTTCAGCCTGTCTGCTATTGGCCCGAAACCGAGCGAACGCAGAATCTCGACGGTTTCCGCCTCGTTCGCGCCGAGGCTCTTGGCTTCCCTGGTGATTTCGCGCAACACGGGCACTTCGGCGCTCTTGTGCTCGAACGGAACGTATTCGACATGAAGCAGTATCTTCTTCTTCCGCCGCAACGCCGAAAGCTGCGACGAACACCTCTTTGCTATTCCCGCGTCCGAAATGTAGTGGTAGCCGGCAAGCAAGCCGCAGGATACCTCCTCGCCGATTTCAGGAAGAAACGGTTCCAGTTCCTTCAAGAAAACCGGCGCCTCGCTTGGGACAACCGAAGCGGCTATCAGCCTGTTCGAGCGCGGCGCCCTGAGTTCACCGCCTTTGTGGCGCAGAACCCCGCCTGCCTTGAATTCGAAAACCCAGTTTATTTTCGTGACGTCCTGCAGCCTGGCTGCTTCCGAAGGAGACGCGAACCGGAGTTTCCCCTTCTCCGCGACGGGGACGCGCACGCCTGCGTTTAAAAGCTGCGCCTGAAGCGGCGAAAGTATTGCGGGCGAAAAGACGGCGCGCCCGCCGAGCGCCGCGAGCTGATTCGCCATTATCGCCGCCTGCCCGCCAGCGCGCTTCTCGTCGGGCTTGAAGTTCTTCGAAAGCCACTCCGAGAGGGAGGGCGCGCACGCGACGTGCATCGATTTCCCTGCGGAAAAACACTGCGCGAGCGCGTCCCAGAAGTCCTGCTCATCGTACAACGTGGAGGGGGAGCGCGGGTTTACGGTGCCCGCAACGCGCGGCGCCTTCATGTGCACGACATAGTCGATGTTGGCGTTGAAAGCGCACAGCGCGGGCGCGAGTCTCCCTATTCTGGAAAGGGAGAACCGTTTTTGCCACTCGCCCGCGTAGTCCTGCGTTCAGACAACCTCCGTCAACCGCAACTGCCGGACGCGGCTTCCTGCGCCTCCGAAAGCGTCATATTGCACGCCGCCGGCTGTTTCGTGAACGCCGAACAGAACGCGTCCTTGAAGTCCTCGGCAGCCCTGCCCCCTGAGTAGATGACGCCGTTTATGAACAGCGTCGGCGAACCGGTCACTTCCATCTCCCCGTTGAGCGCCGCATCCGCCTCGAGCAGCGCGACGCCCTCCTCGGCGAAGCACTGTTCGACTGCCGTTGCGTTAACGCCCGTCGCATTCGCGGCGGTTTTCCAGCACGTCTCGATGTCGTCAACGGTGCAGTTCTCGTTGACGTAGGCGACGTATTTCCACCACTTCGGCTGCTGGTATTTCCAGATGCACGCCTGCCTTCCGTCCTCGTTCGCCTCATTCACGCCGTGCAGCGAGCACAGCGACGTGTTCGCGATGCAGTACTGCTCCTCGGCGCCAGCGTAGTAATCCTTGCCGTAAATCACGAAGTGCGGCTCCACCGTTATGGAATCGCCGAGCGCTTCCTGCGCCGGCCCTACTCCCACCTCGGCCTGCTGCCCATACGGGCAGAAGCTCATCACGAACATCTGCGCCTCGGGCTTGGCCGTCTTCGGTATCGCCACTGTCGGCACTGGCGTGGGCTTCGGGAACGGCGTCGTCAAATCGAGTATCTGCCCGATGAACAGGTTCTTCCCGTCGAGCGAGACGTACGTCGTCGCCTTCTGTACCACCTGCCCGTCCTGGATGATGCTCACGTTCACGGCGTACATGCCGTTCTCCACGGAGGTCGAGGTGCCCTGCACGACGACGCCCTGCGCCCCTTGGGATGCGAGCATGTCGGTGAGATACGTGGCGACCTTCGACTGCAGTTGCAGCGCGTCAATCGAAGGCGTCGGCGTCGCGCCGCCGGAAGGCTGCGTCGGCGGCCGCATCAGCGAAGACGCGAAAAACCCGATGACGAGGCAGAGAAGCGCCACCACCGTGAGAAGGACGGGCAGCGGAATGCCCAGCGGCGACTGCTTTTCTGCGTGGTGCTCATGATGTTCGTCCATAATAAAACCCCCAAAACTGGCTAGTGCTTAAGGGAAACCCTTTTTTTAACCGTTTGTTTTAAAACAAGGGGGTGGATTCATGGCGAAGGTAAAGGTATACTCGACGCCGGCGTGCCCGTACTGCGTCATGGCGAAGGATTTCCTGAAGAAGAACGGCGTCGAATACGAGGACGTCGACGTTTCGCAGGACGCGGCTGCTGCTGAGGAGATGATTCACAAGAGCGGACAGACGGGCGTTCCCGTGATAGAGATAGACGGCGAAATCATAAAGGGGTTCGACGTCAGGGAAATCAAAAGAGTGCTGAAGCTGTGAGCGAACGGAACGCTGCGCTGAAATTCCACAAGGGCGGAAAGACGGCGGCAGTAATTAAGGCGCGCCGGAGTACGCCTTCTGCATCTTCAGCGCGTCCTCTTCGATGAGCGGCGACTCGCAGATTATCGTGCCCGAGCACCTGAGCTCCTTCAGTGCATTCGCCAGGGGCGCGAACGCGGGCGTTCCTACGGGAATGTGCCTTCGCTCTCCTTTCTCGGAAAATTCTATGCCCGAAAAATGGATGTGCAGCGATTGCAGCGCCTGCCTGCCGAGCGCCTTTTCCAAATCGTCCAGCGCCTTTCCGTAGTGCTCATTGTCGTCCTTCTTCAAATCGCCGCGCGCGAACATGTGCGCGAAATCGATGCACGGATTTATGCCCCGGATTTGCTTCGCAGCATCGCACAGCTCGGAAAGGGAGCCCCACTGCGTCCTTTTTCCGGAAAGTTCCGGCGCCAAGACAACCGAAAGCCGCGCATTCTTCACCTTTTCGTGCAAATCGCCAAGCATCTCCAGCATTTCCTCGAACGCCGCCTGATGCTGCATTTTTCCGTAAAAACCCGCGTGGAAAACCGCCCTGCCTCCGCCCGCGGCGTCGAGAACGCGGCACGTTTCCATGACGTGGTGCTTGCTCATGTTGCGGATGGACGGATTTTCGGAAATGAGATTGATGAAATAAGGGGCATGCGCGGAAAGTGAAACGTCCAAACGCTTCGCTTCCTGCCCGCACTGCTTCGCCAGCGCCTCGCTCATGCGCACGCCATGCACGAACTCAAACTCCATCGCGTCCAAGCCGAGCTCGCGCACGCATTTTATTCCCGCGAGCGAGCCGCCCGACTTGCAGCGTATGGGAATGCCAGCGGTGCCGAAGCGCATCATAAGCGTAGAAACTACTCGCCTAATAAATAGGAATCGGCAGTAACCGCGATGCACTGCCGAGAAGAGGCAGTTTATGCTACGTGGCTAAGAAACTCTCTTGCATCCGCCTTTGCCTTGTCCGTGTTACCAGAAGCTGTGACATCAACGTTTTTGGCTCCAGACAGAGAAATAGTCACTTTGTGGAAGGGGGCAAAGACGAAATAGTATATTATTCCTGGAATTACGCCCAGACAGCACAGAACCAAAACGATTAACCAATTAACTTCTCGCTTTTCTGACTTGAATACAATTATTTGGTCGGATTGTGTTTCGATTGAATAGTCTTTTCCGGTAAAGAACGCGAATGCTCTTTTTTAATCTCTTCCGCGGAATGTTTGGTTTCCACCATGAAAATGGTTAATATCTGAGCCTTTTAAGCCTTGTTATGAAAGCGTCCTTATCTGAAAAAGAATTCACGGAACTGTTATTGTCACACCATCCAAACTTGAAGGGTTTTGAAAATGACGTAGTAATCATCAATAATCGAAGAGTTTGCGAAGGGTGCCTGTTCGCATATCCAACCGCGCTAATAACCGCAACACTCTTGTTTTTCTTAGGAATAACTGGCGCGACGACAATTTACGCTGCGATAGTCATAGCTGCGGTTTCTCAAGCGAGAAGACTTACAAAAAATGCATGGTTCCGTCGATTCTGTAAGGTTTTGGCGGGGGTCGCGCTGGGGTTTGGGATAACCGGGCTATTTTGGGCTGCCGCGGCTGAACAATATTTTTGGATCGGCCTAATACTCTTTGGCGCGTGCACATACGCCGTGGCGCGCTACTACTATATTAAGAAAAAACTTGAAGAGGTGGGCACCGGCTAATGCGAAAAGCTATTTCGTCGAAACGATTTTGATTACGTCGCCGTCCGCTATGACGTGGTCCTTGCCAATGCGCATGCCAGTCCTCGCGTTCAGGGCGTAGAGGAAGTGCGTCGCCAGGTCGGTGTGAATCGCGGCTGCGAGCGCATGCGCGGTGCTATTGGGCGGCAGGAGAATTGCGTCGGGCAGGACGCGTCCGAAATGGTCCGAAAGGTGCTTCTCATCCTCAACAGGATAGGCAACGACGCAATGCAGCAGCTCGAAGGCGACTCGGTTGAGGATTTCGCGCGCGCCCGTGCCGCTTTTTTTCAAAACGTGTTCGTCTATTGAGCGCAGCGCGTCGGCGAGTTTCGGGGGAATGCCGTCATGGACGCGCATTTCCCGCCCGTCGTAGTCTACCATTCCCAGCTCCTTCGCTTTCTGGAGCGCGAGTTCCGCGTCCGCCGCGGTGGGAATCACGACGTAATCGGGAAACGCCTCGCGCAGCCGTGCGAGTCCCCCCTGTGCATCGGGCAAATCCATCTTGTTCGCGGCTATTGCGATTGGCTTCGTTTCCTTGCGCAACGCAGTGGCAAGCGCGAGCAGTTGTTTCTCGTCCTTCCAAGTCGCGAGTTCCTCCGTCATGCCGAGGCGCGCGGACACGCGCTTCAGCGCTTCCTCGGAAACGCGTATTCCCGACAGGTAAGAGGCGAAGTCCGCGAACTTCTTGCCCTTCGCCTTCAGGAGGTTGCGCCTGACGATGTCGAGGAACCAGTAGTCGATTTCGCTCTCGAGCACGCGCACGTCCTCGGCGGGGTCGTGCCCTTTCGCGGGATTTCCGCCTCCGTCCGTGCCTCCCGACGCGTCCGCCACGCAGATGAGCGCATCCGCCTGCGACAAATCCGCGAGGAACTGGTTGCCGCGGCCGTGACCCGCGTGCGCGCCTTCCACGAGCCCCGCGACGTCAACGACGTTTACGGGCACGTCGCGTTCGCCTCCGTTGCAGGCGCCCGTTCTCGGGGAGCATGTTTTTCCAAGCGCTGCGCACGGGCATTTGACGCGCAGGAAAGCGACGCCCTTGTTCGGGTCTATCGTCGTAAAGGGGTAGTTCGCAACTGCGGCGTGCCCGTGGGTGAGCGCGTTGAACAGCGTTGACTTGCCCTTGTTCGGCAGCCCCACGATGCCTATGAGCATGCTTTTATTAGTGCGGTGCTGTTTTTAATTAGAGGGGAGGATTGTGTCCGAACTCTGGGTCCAGAAATACGCACCCGCGAGCGTAGCCGGGATTGCCGGCAACGACGAGGCGAAGGATGCCGTCAGGCGCTGGGCGCTCGAATGGAAGCGCGGGAAGAGGACGCCGCTCATGATTTATGGGAGGGCGGGAATCGGGAAAACCGCGCTTGTGCGTGCGCTCGCGCGGGAGACGGGCTGGGCGCTAGTCGGGATAAGCGACGGCGAGGACATCAAAAAAATGCTGGAGCACGCGAAGCACGGCGCCAACCTCGACGGCACCGAGCGCATGATTTTCATAGACGACGTGGATGCGGCTTTCGACAGGGCATCCGTTTTCGCAATCGCCTCCTTCCTCAGGGAAGCGACGGTGCCGGTCGTCCTCGCAGCCGAGGATTACTGGACGCAGAAAATCGCGCCGCTGCGCGCGCTGTGCGCGAGGGTGGAGATGAAGGGCGTCAACAAGTACGCCGCCAGAGCCGCTCTGGGGCGCATAGCGGAAGCGGAAGGCGCTGACGAGCCTGATTTGAGCGGTTATTCCGGCGATCTTCGCGCCGCAATCAACGACCTGCAGGCGGGCCATTCCGGCGAGCGGGACAAACAGGAGGACGTGTTCAAGAGCGTCGGCAGGATATTCAAGGCAGCATCAATGCGTGACGCGCTGCGCGCCGGTGACGAGAGCGAACTCGACATCGACATGCTGACGCGCTGGCTCGAGGAGAACATACCGAAAGAATACGAGGACGCCGGCGAAGTTGCCGGCGCGTTCGACTGGCTTTCGCGCGGAAGCGTATTTCGGGCGCGGATACGCAGGAGGCAGGACTACGGGCTCGGAAAATACGCGCGCGCCCTGACGCTTGGCGGCGTCGCGGCCAGCAAGAACGCGCCCTACGCGAAGTGGACGGGCTATGCGTTCCCGTCAATCGTGCGCTCGCTTTCGGACTCGAAGAAGTCGCGCGCGCTTCTGAAGGGAGCGGCGGGAAAGGTGGCGGAGAAAACGCACTGCTCGGTTTCGCGCGCCAAGGAGGACTTGCGCGTGCTGGGGGGCGCGGCGTTGGGAAGATACTGCGATTTCGACGACGAGGAGTCGGCGTTTCTCGCGGGAGAAACGGGAGGGAAGACGGCAACGAAGGCGCGGCTGAAAAGAAAGACGAAGAACGCGTGACGGTAATAGGGCGGGCGTCATTACTTTTTCTTTGCAAAGAATTTGAGGAAGAACACTGCGACGAAAACAAGCACGAGCAGCCAGAGGTAGGCGCCGTTCAGCCACTGGTAGACCCCCATGAAGAACTCGTTCACTTCGTCGCTCAGCGGCTTCTCGCGCTCGAAGTGCACCTCCCACTTGCCGGAGATGGGACCGTTCCACGCGATTGTGTTGTGGTCCGAGATCTCCGCGCCGGGCGCGGGCACCACGGTGACGGAGGCGGCGTCGTTCGGAAGCTCCAGCGTGAAGCGCATGTTGTTGCCAAGGCTGAGCTCGCCCGTGCGCGACGTTCCGCTGAACACGAGCCGCGACGTGTCGAGCGAATAGCGCGTAATCCTGCTCCCGACGCGCTCCGTCGTGAAAAGCCCTGCGACGTCGTATTCCATGGTTATGGACGCCGCGGTGTAACGGATCGAATACTCGCGGGACGCGATGTTTTTCAGGTCCGTCACGGAGCCGCTGAAATGGTAGCGCACGAGCGGGGAGAAGCGCTGCCAGTCCGCAAGCGTCGTTTTGCCGAGCCCCATGTAATACTCGAACTCGCGGCGCTCGTCGTCGGTGTCGAGCATGAAAACGGTCCTCTCGACTATGTGCGCGCTGCCGTCTTCGTTGGCGGTGGCGTTCAGGGAAAACGAGTAGTAGGTGTAGGCGAGGCAGGGCGACGCCATCAGCGCGAGCATCAGCATTTTAAGGAAGGCGCGCATGATGGCATAAACGTAAAGTGGCTTAATAATGTTTGGACGCGGATTTGCTAGACGCGCGCGACGCCAGAGCGCTTCGCGCAGGGGTTTCGTTTCCATCGCACTGGTTCTTCTTTTCGTATTCCCCCTGCTCCGCCTCGCTTCCATGGAAAGGGACGCGCTGCGCACGTCGGCGTACTACAGGGACATGGTGCTGCTGCTGGAACGCAAGTATTACGCGGAAATGGATTTCAAGGAGGGCGTAAGGCAGGCGCTCGAAGGCGCACGCGGCGAAACAGCCGAAGCCAGGGCAATCGACGCGGGGCGCAAGCTCGCCGCGCTCGAACGTTTCCTCGAGGAGAAATATGCGAAGGGGGGCGTTTCCTTCGACGCATGGGCGGGCGTGCTCACGAAGGAGGAGGCGGCTTCGCTGCGCGAGCGCATGCTTGCGGAAGGAAGGGCGCTGAAATGCGCGCTCTGCCTCGACATGGGCGCGGGAGTCGCGGCATACGGCAACGACACGGTTCCGCTTGCCGCCGCGTTCATCGATGCGTCGGGAGCGCCCGCGGTTTCGCGGAACGGGCTGTATCTCTCGCCGCAGGCGAACGCGGAATTCGGAAGCGCGCCGGGCGTCTTCGCAATCGGCGCGAGCATCGCCGCGCCTGGAATCGCGGGCATCGCGCTCGCACCTGAGGGGTTCAAATGAGGGCGCAGGTTTCGCTTGAGTTCATGCTCATACTCGCGGCGTACCTGTCGCTCATAGCCGCTTTCGCGCACTTCGAGAACGGGCTCGGCGCGCGGATGCTCGGGGAGGGACGCGACGCTGCCGACAGGGTTGAGGCGAACGCGGCATGCATGCTGTTCGACTTCTTCGCGCTCGACGGCAGGAACGCGGCGATGACGTTCGACAGGGCAAGCAACACGACACTCAGCGTGGAAGGGAACAACGTGCGAGTCGGAACCGCCGCTACCGCGTGCGTGGCGACTGCCAGGAGCGGAGACAGGATAGGGGTGAAACAGGTTGGCATCGAAACCGCATAGGCGGTATGGCGCGCCTGCCCCTGCTGGACGCATGCCGCCGCATGCGTCGTCCAAAGCGATGACGGCGCGCCGCGCATCGCGGATATGCCGCGCCTTCTCCAATGACGGCGCGGCGTGCAGAGGAATCTTTGATTTCGACGCGGTCGTCGCCAGCGTGCTCGCCGCGACCGTGCTGTTCATGGGCATGACCGCGTTCTCAACAGGCGCCCACTCGTTCGCCGAGGGCGTGTCGCTGCTGGAAAGCGAGAGGACTGCGATAACCGCCGCGGACTATCTGGTGAAGGACTGCGATCTCGGCGTCGCGCGATGCGAACTCGGGTTCGCATACCCGCACGAATACGGGGGAAGAATCGGCGACGCGGGGCGCGCGCTTTCAAACGCGACCGGCAAAAAGGTGCGCACCTATGCGAACGAAAGCGCGGAGGGGATATGCGCGAAGAGGCTGATGCTGAACGGAACCAGGGCGGTGGTGGTGGTTGCATGCGTCGACTGAAAGCGTTCCTGCTCTCGACGGAAGCGCTGCTCAGCGTCATCGCAGCCGCATGGCTCTTGTCGCAGCCGCTCGCCGCGTCGGAGCTTTCGTACCGTGACGTCTACCGCCACCAGCTCGCGCAGGATTTCGCCGAGGTGAGCGCGCGCAGCGCGGAGACGCGGGCGGCGCTGTGCGCTTTTGCCGCAGGCGGCGACGAAAAGGAGTTGAAGGAATACTACGGCGAACTGCTTTCAAAACTCGGAAGTTACTGCCTCCGCGTCGAAGCCGGAACCGAACAAACGGACGTCGGATGCGCCGGTGGCCGCGCGTTCCAAGTGACGGCATCGCGCGCATTGCTCTGCGGCGAGGAATTCGTCGACGCGCGCTTCACCCTGTCGTTCGACGCGTGATTTCCAGGCGCACCTCGCCTCCATCGTTGGCGATTGCGAAGGAATACGCGCCCTTCCCGAAAGCGGCTTCCGGAAGCGCCGGCACGAAGCCGAGCGCGCGCGTGAGATTGTCCTGCTTTTCGGAATCGTTGAAGAACATGGCGAAACCCCCGCCCGGAAGCGTGCGCAGCGCCGTGTCTGCCGCGAAAACGCCGTCGCGCCTGATGCGCGTGCCGTCGCCGAGGACGAACGCCTCGCGCATGTCCCCGCACAGGCGCTCGAAAGATATCTCCTGCTGCTTTGAAACCGCCGCATGGTGCGCCAGCGAATTCACGCCGCGGATGAGCGGCATGAAAGCGAGCAGGAACGCGACTGCGGCGAGGAAAACGAGAAGCAGTTCGATGCTCGCCTGCGCCCTCATTGCCCCGAAAGCCCTTCGATTTCGTTGAATGCCTTTTCAGCGGTCCTGTTCAGCGCCTCGCCGCCCTTCGACGCGGTGTTCTGCAGCTGCGTTATCAGGAATACCGCTGCCGCTATCAGCGCGGCGACGACGATAATCAGTTCGATGCTCACCTGCGCGGACTCGTCCTTCCAAAAGCCCATGTTGCCCCCCTCCTTGCCGCTGCACCCCGCAGAACGCAGCAAAGAAAGGAAGCGCGCCTGTTCTTAAATCGCTTCGCTTATCGCCCTGCCGAAAGCACGGGCCGAGGAGGGGCCGTCGGCGGTTATTATCCTGCCGTCCCGCTCAACTGGTGCGCCGGTATAGTTCGCGCCCGCCGAGCGGAGCATCTCAATCGTCTCCTCGTCGGGAAACGCAGCCACCCTTTTGCCTTGCACTACTCCCGCCTTCGCGAGAATCCGCGGCCCGATACAAATTGCGGCGACGAGCTTTCCCTTGGAGGCGAAGTCCTTCGTCAGCGCGAGTACGGACGCATTGCAGTAGAGCAGGTGCTCTTCCACCCCGCCCCCGCCGATGAAGACGACCGCGTCGAAGCCCTCGGACGATTTAGGGAGTGCCTGCGCCTGCACCGAACCGCCGAACACTCCCCTCGCGGTCCCCGCGCGCGTGCTGGCGACGACGATTTCGCATCCCGCCTTCGCTATTTTCGCCATCGGCTCCGCCAACTCGATGTCCTGATAATCGGTCGGCGCAATCACGAACAGGACTTTTTTCATGCCAGCCACCCCCGCCATTCACACGAACGAGAGCCCGAGGAACGCGACTATGAAGAGCGCGAACACGCCGCCCCAGACGCGCCGATCCCATGCGGCTACCTTTTGCCCGTCCATCGGCGCGAACGGAATCATGTTGAACCCGCCGAGGAAGACGTTCACGAACGCGCCCGTGAACCCCAACTCCTGCGCTCCGGGAAACAGGAACGCGACCGCGAGAAAGACGAGCGCGAGCGCAAGGTTCATCAGCGGCCCCGCCAGCGCGATTTTCCCGTTCTTGTCCCTGCCGACGTGCCCGAATATGTACACCGCTCCAGGCGCGGCGAAGACAAATCCGCCCCGCGTCACGAAAGCCATCGCTATTGCGAGGAACAGCCCGGTAGTCCACATGCGGTATTCCGCGTGCGCGCCGTAGTGGATTGCGACGTATTTGTGCGCGAGCTCGTGCAGGACGAAACCGACTCCGACGGTGACGAGTATGAGCAGGAAATACGACGGGTTGAACTGCTCGAACTTGAACAGCGAAAACGCCAGCGATATTCCGACAACTGAAATCGCGATGTGCGCCATTTCCGTCGTGTTCATCGCGTCTCTGCCTCGGTGAGTTTTATCGTCGGCGGCGTGAGCGCGCCCGCGTACGACTCTATCACTCCTTCGGCGAGCAGCCCGTTCGGGAACTGCACGCGGATTTTTCCGCCCTGCCTGCCGTTCTC
>PEXZ01000081.1:4466-14208 GCA_002763345.1 Candidatus Micrarchaeota archaeon CG08_land_8_20_14_0_20_59_11 | reverse complement strand
CGAGAGCAATGGCTTCGGCGGTTTGGAGAGGCGCACGCTTGGCACGGTAAACGTAGCGCGCCATTACCTCCGTCACCCTTCCAGCACCTTTATCGTTATCTGGCGCGCCTTCGGCCCGTCCATCTCGACGAAGAAGACGCGCTGCCACGTGCCGAGCGCGGGTTTTCCGTTTTCGACGGGGATGCACTCGCTCGACGGAAGGAACAACGCCTTTAAATGCGCGTCGGCGTTCCCGTCCCCGCAGTGCGAGCGGTCGTGCTCGTAGGGCGGCTTCGGAAGAACGTTTGCGAGAGCGCGCTCGTAATCGCGCATCAAACCCGTCTCGGATTCCATAACCTTTATGCCGGTAGTGGTATGCTTGGTAAAGATGCAGACGATTCCGCTTTTTGTTTTTGCGACCGCATTTTCGACTTCGCGGGTTATGTCGACGAATTCGACGCGCTTCTTCGTTTTGACTTCCATGTAGCTATTAACCGTCTGTTTTTTAATAATCGACTCCAGTTGGTATTCGGTGATGTATTGCGTTCCAGACAGCGGGACCTGCTAGGCGTCGATGCGGTGGTGAAGGAAACCGCCGCCCGCTTCAATAAGCCCACCTCGAAAGACGACCTTCTTAAGATGGTGAGGGGCATAAACGCACGCTTGGTCCTCCACGAAACGGATGCCGATACCCTGAGGTCGAACTATCTGCGGCGTCCGGCTGGCGAGATACTCAAATCCGGAAAGATCATGACCGAGGTTTCGGGGGCAGGGGGCATGCTCATCGGGGGTTGCATGGACCAGACCCTCGTGATTATGGCAGTACTGAGGGCGAAAGGCTTCGTTTCTGGGAAAAATCTGTTTTTCATTCGCGTTAAGTCCAACAAGGGCCCAGCGCATTCCCTTGCGGAAGTGGAACTTGACGGCGTGCGCTATTTCGTAGATCCGAGAAACGAGCGCGTTTACGGAAGCTTGGACAAATTCGTGAAAATTTGGTTAAGGGCGATTCGGACGCATTCGGGAGGCGTGGTTATGAGGGGCGCCACGCCTTACGCTGCTGGCGTGCGGAAACTGTCCGACGCCTTTCATCCGAACGCGTTTATACCCTGAACGTCTCGCCGAGCTTCGGCACTTCCACGGAAACGCGCTTGAATTCGTGCGAGAGCGTGTCCGCGAACTGCTTCGCCTTGTCCGCCTCGCCGTGCATGACGTAGATTTTTTTGAGCTTCCTCATGCCCCTGACGAGTTCGAGCAGCTCGCGCCAGTCGCTGTGCGCGCTGAACGGCGCCTGGTCGATTTCCAGGTTGACTTGGACCTTTTGGTCGTCGATGGTGATTTCATCCGCGCCCTCCAGCAGCTCGCGGCCGCGCGTTCCCTTCGCCTGATAGCCGACGAGGATTATCTTGTTCTTCTTTTCAGACGCCATTTTTTTGAGGTACGTGAGCACGGGCCCGCCGTTGAGCATGCCGCTCGTCGTGAGAATCACCGCGCGTTCCAGGGCGATGACGTCGGAGCGGTCCTTCGTTTCGGGAACCATGTAGTACCCGCTCTTGAACGGGTCGTCGTCGCTCGTGAGGATGCGGCGCTGCACCTCTTTTTTCAAGTAAATCGCATTGTGGCGGTAGATGCGAAGAGCCTTCGTTATCATGCCGTCGAGGTATATCGGCGTTTTTTTGAGCGCGCCCGAGCGCAGGAAGTTCTCCAGCGTGAAAAGTATCTCCTGCCCCCTGCCTATGGCGAACGTAGGCACTATAACCTTGCCGCCCTTCGCGAACGTCGCGTTGATGGACTTGATGAGCGCGTTCGATGCATCCTTCACCGGCACGTGCACGTCCTCCTTCGCGCCGTACGTGCTCTCGATGATGAGCACCTCGGCGTCGACGTTTCGGGCGGCGCCTTCCAGAAGCCGCGACGGCCTGACGTTTACGTCGCCCGTGTAGAGCACACTCTTCGACAGGTTCAGTTCCGTCATGACGCTGCCGAGTATGTGCCCAGCCTCGTGGAAAACGACGTCGCCGTGCCTTTCCCCGAGCTCCGGCATCTTCGTCGACGCCAGCATCCTCTTCACGTCGGTTTCCTTGTAGGGCGAAACGCCCTTGTTGAGCCGCAGGTAGTCCGCGAAAAGCAGCTGAATCAGGTCGCGAGTGGGCTTCGTGAGCAGCACGTCGCCGCGGTAGCCCTCGGCGTAAAGCCCCGGCATGTAACCCGAATGGTCCAGATGCGCGTGCGACAGAATCGCGTGGTTCACGCGGCGTATTTCGCGCGCCTCGATGGCGGGATAATGTTCGTCCTCGGAATCGAGTTTGACTCCGCAATCAAGCATATAGCGCTTGCGCTTGTCGTCTATGACGACGCAGGAGCGGCCGACCTCGGACGCCCCGCCGTAGAAACTAATCTCCAAACTAATCAATCACTCCGAAAAGGGGGCGAAGGCGGGAAGTTTCCTTCCCGCGTTCCCCATTTCTATACGTTTATTAGGCGCGGCGGCGTTAATAAAGCGTGGCTTTGGACGACCTCGTCTCGTTCATAAAGACGACGAAGAGGGACGCGAAACCCGCCAAGGAGGCGCCTGCGCGCGTCGCGCACGGCGAGGACGGGGGGCTGCAGGCGGCTTATTATCGCAGGATTATCGAGCGCTACTCGGAGGTAATCAACCTCGGCGAGCAGAAGACGATTCCCGAACTCAAGGCGCTGGTAAACGCGGAGGACGCGGCTATAAAGGAGGCCGGAAGCGGGCTTTCGGCGGCAATCGGGGGGTATTCGTTCGAGTCGAAGTTCCTGGATTTCGCGAGGAGCGCGCTGGAGCTCGTGCGCAAGCTCGGTTCCGTGCACGCGGACTCGGACGTCTCGTTCTGGATGTCGCCGAAGGATGTGTTCGAGCTGGGCGTGGCGGATTCCTTCGACAGGGCGGTGATTCTCTGTTCGCTGCTCGCGTACGGCGGAGGCAACGCGGTGGTCCGCGTCGTGGAGCTCGAAGGGGGTCTGAAGCACCCCGTCGTGTGCTTCTCGCACGGAGGAGTCTGGTACGCGCTGGACCCGTCGTCCGAAAACGAGGCGATGCTGTCGGGTCCGTCGCTGGAGGATTTGCTTTCGACGTTCGCCTTCGACGGCAGGCGGTTCACGCGGAGCCTGTACGAGTTCAATTCTACGGAATACAACTCGTTCGAATAACGAAAGGTTTATGTTGATTTTGTTCATAATTCCAAGAAGGTGTTCCGGGGATGACGCACAGGGTCGACAAGTCCAAATGCTTCTATTGCGGGGGCTGCGTGTCGCTGTGCCCCGTCATGGCGCTCGTTCTCGTGGAAACGAACGTCGTCTGCGACGAGTCGAAGTGCACGAAGTGCGGCATATGCGTAAAGGGATGCCCCGCGCGCGCTATAAAGGTAGAGTGAAATGGCCGAACATTACGATGCGATTGTCATAGGATGCGGACCCGGCGGCTCGTTCTTCGCGAAAACAGCTGCGAAAAAGGGCATGAACGTGGCGGTGCTCGACAAGAAGAAGGATTTGGGTTCGCCGGTGCGCTGCGGGGAGGGAATCGCGACGCAGTGGGACGCGTCGTACGGACTGCCCCTGAACGCGAAGAGCATCGCGATGAGAATCGACGCCGCGCTAGCAATCGCGCCGAACGGGAAGTCGTTCAGGATGGCTGGCGCGGGCGCGGTGGTGGAGCGCAAGATTTTCGACAAGTTTTTGGCTATCGACGCCGCCCGCGCAGGGGCGCACATACTGCCGAAAACGCTCGTCACGGACTTGGTGCGCGAGAACGGAAAAATCGCAGGGGTGAAGGCGAAACGCTTCGGCGAGGAAGTCGAGTTTCGCGCTCCGCTCGTCGTCTCCGCGGAAGGCATGGAGAACACAATCGCCCGCAAGGCGGGCATGAAGGTGCAGCACACGCTTTACGACACGGACGTCTGCTACGAATACGAAATGGCGAACGTGCCGTGCGAACCCGTAATCGAGTTGTATTTCGGGAACCGGATTTCGTCCCGCGGGTACGCCTGGATTTTCCCGAAGGCGAAGGACGTGGCGAACGTCGGCATCGGAGTCGGCGGCGAAACAGGCGCGGACCCGAAGGCGCTCCTTGACGCGTTCATACGCGAACGCCCCGAGCGCTTCAAGAAGGCGGAGGTAATCGAGGTGAAGGGCGGCGACATCAGCGTAGGCGCGTCCTCCGAGCGGCTCGTCGGGGACAACTTCATGGTTATCGGTACTGCGGCGCACATGGTGGACCCGATTCACGGCGGAGGCATGGGGCTCGCGATTATCGCTGGGAAAATCGCGGCGGAGGTCGTTGCAGAAGCGCACGAGCGGAAGGACTACTCGCGCGACGCCCTCGTCCGCTACGAAAAGGAGTGGCATGCAGGGGAAGGGGCGGCGATGCTCAAGCGCCTGAAGCTGCGCAAGGCGATGGAGGGGCTTTCCGACGACGACCTGAACTTCATCTTCGAGAACATGGACGGCAACGACGCCGCGAAACTCATGGACGGCGATTTCAAGTCCGTAGTGGCGAAACTGCTGCTGAAGCGCCCGTCCCTGCTGAAGGTAGTAAAGTCGCTGATGTAGGAAGTATTAAAAGAGGCGGCGGGCAAACTAATTGTCCCGAAGGTGCTTTTTATGACGACTCACAAGGTAAAGTACGACGATTTGACGAAGTACGAGCGCGCCCGCCTCGTCGGCGCGCGCGCGCTGCAGCTCGCCATGGGCGCGCCGCCTCTTATAGACGTGCCGGTGGGTTCCATAAACGCGGTGCTGCTGGCGAAAGCGGAATTCGAGAAGAAAGCCATACCGCTGCAAGTCATCAGAGCGGCTTAACTGTTTTTCTTCGTGAACAGCCATGCGCCCAGTGCGAACATCGCGCCGCAGAACAGGGCGAGCACGCCGAAATCAACCCAGAACGGCATCGCGCTGCTGCCCGTGAGCGCGCCGCGCATGCCGTCTATTCCGTAGGTGAGCGGGTCGATCAGAGTCAGGACTTTCAGCCATCCGGGCAGGTTGTTCAGCGGGAACAGCGCACCCGACAGGAAGAACAGGGGCATGACGAGGAAGTTCATCACCAGCTGGAATCCGTGCATGTCTTCCATCTTGGAAGCGATGGCGATGCCGAGCCCGACGAACGCAGTGGAAATCAGCACCATAAACGCGAACGCTGCAAGCATGCCCGACAGGTTGAATGAGACGCCGAGGAACGGCATCAGCGCCATTATTATCGCAGCCTGCAGAATCGACGTCGTCGCTCCGCCGAAAATCTTGCCCGCGACTATGCTGAGCCTGCTGATGGGCGCGACGAGTATCTCCTTGAGGAAGCCGAACTGCCTGTCCATTATAACGATCATGCCGCTGCTGACGGACGAGAACATCAGCACCATGCCGATTATGCCGGGCGCGATGAATTCCATGTAGTTGCCGCCCGTTCCCGAGAAAGCGGAGTTCAAACCCGTGCCAAGGAAGAGGAGGAAGAACAGCGGCATGCCCAAGCTGCCCGCTATGCGGCTCTTCGCGCGCACGAAACGCAGGAGCTCGCGCTTCCAGAGAACCCTGATGGCGGTGAATTCGCTCATTTGTTCCACGCCCTCATTCTCGCGCGCATCGTCTGCGTCGAACTGCCTTTTTCCTCGCGGATTTCGTTTCCTGTGAGCCTCAGGAACACTTCCTCGAGCGACTCGCCCTTTTTCTTCAGCTTCGAAGGTGCGCCGCACGCGACGATTTTCCCGCGATCCACTATGGCGACGCGTCCGCACAGCGCGTCCGCCTCGTCGATGTAGTGCGTCGTGAGTATAACCGTAACCTTCTTCTCGCGGTTCATCTTCTTCACGGAATCCCATATGTGGCGCCGCGTCTGCGGGTCCAAGCCGATTGTGGGCTCGTCGAGGAAAAGCACAGCGGGCGCGTGCATCAAGCCGCGCGCTATCTCAAGGCGCCGCTTCATGCCGCCGGAGTAGTGCTTGACGAGTTCGTCCTTCTTGTCGTAGAGTTCGACGGTTTTCAGGGACGATTCCGCGCGCGCCTTCCTGTCCTGTGGGCTCAGGCCGTAGAGCGCGCCGTGTATGTCGAGGTTCTCCCAGGCGGTGAGCTCGTCGTCGAGGCTCGGGTCCTGGAACACGATGCCTATGTTCTTGCGGACGGAGGACTGCTCCGCGGATATGTCGAAACCGTTCACCTTCGCTTTTCCGGAGGTGGGCTCGAGAATCGTGCAGAGCATCGAGATGAGCGTGGTTTTTCCCGCTCCGTTGGGGCCGAGCAGCCCGAATATTTCGCCGCGTCTTATGCGGAGACTGAGCGCGTCGACTGCCGTGAGTTCGCCGTATTTTTTCGTAAGTTTGTCGGTTTCAATCGCGTATTTCATAAGTGAATCTACTCGTATCTCAACGCGTCGACGGGCTTCATAAGCGACGCCTGCCTCGCGGGCATGACGCCCGAAAGCGCGCCGATTAGGAACGAGAACAGGAGCGCGCCGATGATGAGTTCGGGCGTGAAGGACGCCTTCAGGATGTTCGAGCCGAGCGCCTCCGCCGCGACAATCTCGGCTATCTTCGCGATGCTCGCGCCGATTGTTATGCCGACCAAGCCGCCGATGGCGCCGAGTATGCCCGACTCTATCAGGAATATCCGAAGGATGTCGCCGTTTCGCGCGCCGATTGCCTTCATGATTCCGATTTCGCGCGTGCGCTCCATAACCGACGTGTACATCGTGTTCATGATGCCGATTCCGCCCACCAGCAGGGAAATCGCGGCGATGCCGATGACGACGGCTTGGACGGCTCCGAACACGAGGCTGAACGTCGCGAGCAGTTGCTCCGACGTGGAAACGGAGAAGTCCTCCTCGCCTTCCTTTTCGTGCCTCCTGTCGCGCATCTTCTTTTCTATCACCTCGGCGATGCCCGCGGGCTCGGCGCCAGGCGACGTCTGCACGAGTATCATCGAAACGAGTTCGGGCTCGCCGAATATGTCGCGGATGGTTTCCATGGGCGCGTACACCGACGAGTCGTCCATGCGGTTGCCGACGCTCTTCAGGATTCCCACGACGCGCATATCCCTTCCGTTGACGTTCAGCGTGTCGCCTATCTTCACCTTCTTCTTGTCGAACATGTCGGAGGCGGCGTAGCTGCCTATGATGAGCGCGTTCCTGTCCGCGCGCGTGAACTTCCTTCCCTCGACGACCTCGATGCTCTGCATGTCCTCGAACATCTTGAGGTTGTCGTCGGTGGGGATTCCGTAGATGAAGCCCGCCTTCTTCACGTTCTTGAACCCGATGTTGGCGCTCTTCATCAGCATGCCCGCGACGGACTTCACGCCCCGCACGCGCTTTATCAGGGTTATGTCGTCGTCCGTGAGCGGATTCGCGGAAATCTCGCTTGCCATCGGCGACGACATCATACCTCCCGCCGTAGCCATGACGGTTATCTTGTCCGTTCCCATCTTCTGGAACTCGCCTGCAACCACGTTCTGGAGCCCGTCGCCCAGGGAAATCAGGGATACGACGGCGGCTATGCCTATGAATATCCCGATTACGGTGAGAAGGCTTCGGGTCCTCCTGTGCGATATGTTGCGCAGCCCGAGCGCGAGGAAGTCCCACATTTACTTCTTCTTCACGAACCTCTTGTAGAGGTAATATCCGACGTAGAGCAGCACGATGGCGCCTATCGCAACTACGATGATGTTCATGCCCGCCTTCTGCTCCAAATCCATGCCCGCTATCTCCTCCTCGGAGTAGATGCGCATCGTTGCGTTCTTGTTTTCCGTGTGCTTGCGGTTGCTCGCGTCGGTGTAGGAGAGTTGGACGGGAAGTTCTATCGTCTTCGGCGCGTCCTTCGCGACGAAAATCTTGTACTCGATGCTGCTCGAGTCGTCGCTGCTCACCGCGCCGACGTAAACCTCGTCGGGCGAGAGTATCGTGTATGCAGTTGACGGAAGCAGCTTCGCGGTGAGGAACTTCACGTCGGACTTTCCGATGTTCACCACGCTGAGCGAAACCGCCCCGCCGCTGTCGGCGCGTATGATTTTCGTGTCCTCGAGTATGACGCCCATCATCGGCGTCGCGCTTATCACCACGCCGACGTATTCCGTCTTCTCGTACTCCTTGCCGAGCTCGTCGGCGTAGGAGAGTTCGAGCGGCATCTTGTACACCTGCGGCAGAGCGCTTGCATAAGCCATCACGTCGAAGTACACGGATTCGGACTCGCCCGGCGCGAGCGCGCCGATGCGCCTCTCCGTGCCGCTGCCTATTGGAGCGAGCGGCGTGAGCGCCGAGGAGAGGTCAAGCTTGAGCGCTATGTCCTTCAACTCGGTCTGCGCGTCGTTCTTCATCATTATCGTGATGCGCGTCTTCCCGCCCGGCTCAACCTCGGGCGGGTCGGCTTCGACTTTGCCGACGGTGAGCACCGCGTCCTGCGGCTGCACGTATATAGTCGTGTTCGCCTCGCCCCACTGGTATCCGCCTGTGCGGCACTTGATAGTGAGCTGGTTGTCGCCCTTAACAGCGTTCCTGTCGACGCGGAGCTTGAACTGCAGCACCGCGCTCGAATAGGGCGGCATGTCGCCTATTGTCTTGTTCAGGCTGTCGGTCGAATCCATGCTGAACGGATAGGCCGGCACCATTGCGCATTCGACGTCCGGAAGCGTGTCGCGCGCCTTCGTGCTCACGCCGAGCCAGAAATCGACGTACTTGCCAGGCTCCGCGGGCTGCGGCGAGTAGCGCAGCGAAGCCAGTTCGAGCTGCCCGCTCAGAACAGTCATCGTAGCCGCGAACGCGAACGGCGTCAGCAGCAACAGCGCGCAAAACAGTTTCTTCATGCAAATCACTCCTCCTTTTCAACCATCCCGTCCTTTATTCGCACAATCCGCTTCGCCTTCTTGGCGAGAACTGGGTCGTGCGTAACCATCACCACCGTCACTCCCTCCTTGTTCAGCGCGTTCATAATGTCGAGTATCTCCGCGCCCTTCTTCGAGTCGAGGTTTCCCGTAGGCTCGTCCGCGAGAAGCACGTCGGGCTCTCCCGAAAGCGCGCGCGCGATTGCGACGCGCTGCTGTTCGCCTCCGCTGAGCTGCATCGGCCTGTGCCCAGCGCGGTCCGCGAGCCCCACCTTTTCGAGTATCGCGTTCGAGCGCTTGCGCCTCTCGCTCTCGGGAACGCCCTGGAAAAGCAGCGGGAGCTCCACATTCTCCGCGGCGGTCAGCGAGTTTATGAGATTGAAGGTCTGGAAGACGAATCCTATCTTTCGGCCGCGTATCTGCGCCAAATCGCTCTCGTGCAGTTTCGAGATGTCCTGGCCGTCGAGCACGACGCTTCCGGACGTGGGTATGTCGAGGCATCCTACCATGTGCATCAGCGTGCTCTTGCCGCTGCCCGACGGTCCCGTGATTGCGAGGAACTCGCCCTCGCGCACGTGCATCGTGACGCCGCGCAGCGCGTGCACCTCCGTGAGCCCCATCTGGTAGGTTTTCTTCACGTCCTTCAGTTCTATGATGGATTTCAACGCAATACGCCCTTCACAATCCTAACCGCCTTCACCAGCCTCTTAATCGTCGCCCGCCTCTTTGCGGCTGGCATCGCGAACACGAAGTCCCGTATCCCTTCGAGGTCCTCCAGGTCCGCCGTGAGCTCCCTTATCTCGTCGTCGCTGAACTCGTGCATGAGCCTGAGCATCAGGGGCATCATCATGTGCCCCATGTCGTGCATCTGCCCGAGCAGGGTCGCCCTGTTCCTTTCCAACCTCCTGAGCCCGGCGGGAGTGATTTCGTAAATTATTTCCCTGCGCCC
>PEXZ01000081.1:0-4416 GCA_002763345.1 Candidatus Micrarchaeota archaeon CG08_land_8_20_14_0_20_59_11 | reverse complement strand
CGCGCAGCGTGGGGTATAGCGTTCCCGGGCTAATGCGCCATTTCCCGTTTGTCAGAAACACGATGTCGTCCGCCAAATCCTTGCCGGAATGGGGGCAGCGCTTCATCTCGACGAGCGTCAGAAGCTCGAGCATTCCCTTGATGAACGGCTGCGGCGGCCGTTTCATCTTATTCATCGTAACCGTTCTATATCGGTTCCGATATATAGGTTTTCGGTGGGCATTTAAACGAAAACGGCGAATTCCTAGCATGCAGAAGATGGGCAACCTCGACTACCTTTTCCTCGCGCGCGAGCTCTCGGCTCTGGAGGGCGGCAGAATCAACAAAATCTACTCGAACGGCGTCTTCCGCCTGAAGCTGAACAAAAACGGCGAGCTGAACTTCGTAGTCGAGGCGGGAACTCGCGCGCACCTGACGAAATACGTCGAGGAGGCGCCCGAGCATCCGTCCGATTTCGTCATGCTCATCCGCAAGCGCCTCGGCAACGCGCGCATAAAGAGCGTGAAGCAGACGAACTTCGACCGTTTGCTTTCCTTCGTATTCGACGCAAAGGACGGGCTTTTCGTGCTCGTGTTCGAGCTGTTCCAGAACGGGAACGTGGTGTTCTGCGGTTCGGACGACAAAATCATCGACGCGCTGAAACGCGAAAAATATTCGGCGCGCATCCTGAAGCCGAAACAGCCCTACTCCCCCCCGCCCTCGAACAAGAAGCACCCTCTCGAAATCACGGAGGCGGACGTGCCGGAAGGCAAGGCGGTTTCCGCGCTTTCGAAAGTCGTCAACCTTCCGCCGTTTTATCTGGAGGAGGCGTGCTCGCGAGCCGGACAAAAGTACGACGCCGAAATAACGGACAAGGCGGCAATCGTCGCCGCGCTGCGTTCCCTTTTCGACGAAACCAAACCGTGCGTATATTACGAAAACGAAAAGCCAGTCGCGTTTGCCCCCTTCCCGCTTAAAAAAATGGGTGCGGCGGAACCGCGCTTCTTCCCCTCCCTCTCGGAAGCAGCCGACGCCTATTACTCCTCGGTTGAAAAGGAAACGAAAAGGGGAAACCCCGAACGCAAGAAACTGGTCCATCTTCTCGAAACGCAGAAAACTGCGCTGGCTGCTTTTGAGGAAAAGGAGAAGGAAGCAAGGAATGCCGCCGAAAAAATTTACGCCCATTACTCCGAAGCGGATGACGCCATCCAGAAAGCCCGCGCTGAACGGAAGCGCGAGCTGGAGTTCTGAAAAAGTAGTGGCGGCTTGAGCAAGCGGGAAACCAAAGGAGGCAATCCTATAAACCGAATTCCCGCGCCCTCCCTCGCCACTGTCAGGCAAAATTCGGAACATTCTTGTGGAAAGCGTGCTTTAAATCCCTTTTCCTAATCCTTCTATGGAAACGGTTTCGGCTTCGGTGTTGAAACGCCTCATGCGCCCGGCGCCTTCCTCTCGCAAAGGCGAGAACGGCATTCTTCTCGTCGTCGGCGGCTCGGAGAAATACCACGGCGCGCCTTTTTACGCCGTGGAGGCAGCGTCGCGCTTCGCCGACCTGATCTTCTTCCATTCGCCCGCAGCCGAGCACAAGGCGCTTCTGCTGGAAATGCGCAAGAAGAGCAATGAGTTCATCTGGACAGATGCCCGCGGGTTGGACGCGGTTGCGGAGCGTGCGGATTGCGTCCTTCTAGGCAACGGCATGGGCGTGTCCGCGGGAACGAAGAAAATCGTCAACGGATTGTTGCGCAGGCATCGCGGGAAGCGCTTTGTTCTGGACGCCGACGCGCTGAAGGTGGCGGACAAGAAGCTTTTCCGCGGAAGAGTAATGGTGACGCCGCATGCGGGGGAATTCAAGGCGCTGTTCGGAAGTAATGCAAGCGCAGCGGAAGCGAAGAAGCAGGCGCGGAAATGGAACTGCATCGTCCTTCTGAAAGGCAAGGCGGACTTCGGCGCGGACATTATTTCCGATGGCGTTCACGTCGCCAAAAACGTTACCGGCAACGCGGGCATGACGAAGGGAGGAACGGGCGACGTGCTCGCGGGGCTGGCGGCGGCGTTGGCTTGCAAAAACAGCCTTTTCCTCGCGGCGTGTGCTGCCGCCTACCTGAACGGGGCTGCGGGCGACAGGCTTTTCAAGAGGTTCGGCTTCCGTTATAACGCGTCTGATTTGGTGAAGGAGGTGGCGTGCGTTGGCTCTTGAGGTTTTGGCGGTGCCGTTCTGGTTGCTCGCCGTTTTCGCGCTCCTGCTCATCGCGGCGGCAATCGCTCTCGTGTTCTTCCTGAAGAAACTGCTCGTGAACGCGGTGCTCGGAGTAGTCGCGCTGTTCGTCATAAACTACTTCGGCGCGCCGTACGGCATAAAAATCGCGGTGACGTTCGTAACCGTCGCAATATCCGCGCTCTTCGGCTTGGCGGGAGTCGGCGGGCTCGTGCTCCTGAAGCTGCTCGGCACCACCATCTCATAAGGTATATTATTCCCTTCGCCCTTTCCTTTCCCGGTGGGTTTATTTGGCAGAGTGTTCGCCAGCGATGCGTCCCTATTTCGACGCGATTCATGCCGAGGTGTCCCGCGCCTACGGCGTTGCGGGCGCTGCCCGCGAGAAGATGCTGGACCCCGAGCCCCGCGTCGAGATTTTGGAAGCGCCCGATTTGGCGGCGCGCGTCGAAGGACTCGTAGGGCCCAAGGACGTTGCTAAACGCATCCGCGAAATCCTGAAGGATAAGGGGAAGGCGGCTGCGCCGTTCGAGATAGCGAAGGAAATCATGGAGGGCAAGTACGGCGCAGGCGACAAGGAGCGGCTGATGGAGCAGGGCGTCCGCACGGGACTCGCGCTTTTCACTGAGGGAGTCGTGAGCGCGCCGCTCGAAGGCGTCTCGCGCGTGCGCCATCTGAAAAATCCCGACGGCAGCGATTATCTTGCGCTGTATTTCTCCGGTCCCATCAGGGGCGCGGGAGGAACGGGGCAGGCGTTTGCCGTCATACTCGGCGACTATTGCAGGAGATTCTTCGGCGTTGCCGAATTCCGTCCGCTCGAGGACGAGGTGGAGCGATACGTCGAGGAGCTGAATCTTTACGCGATACGCACGCGCGCCGGGCAGTACGTTCCCACGGAGGGGGAGGTGCGCCTGATTGTGCGCAACTGCCCCGTGTGCGTCGACGGCGAGCCGACCGAGGAATACGAGGTAAGCGTCCACAAGAACCTGCAGCGCGTCGAGACGAACAGGGTACGCGGCGGCATGTGCCTCGTCATGACCGAGGGCATCTGCCTGAAGGCGCCGAAGGTCCTGAAAATCACGAAGAAGGCAGGGCTCGACTGGGCGTGGGTCGAGGGGCTCATCAAAACCACGAAGCAGGGCGCGCAGCGCATCGAAATCAAGCCGAACGAAAAATACATGGAGGAGCTCGTCGGAGGCAGGCCGATATTCGCGTTCCCGATGCGGCCGGGCGGCTTCAGGCTGCGCTACGGCCGCACGCCGTACTGCGGCATCCAGTCAAAAGCGATTCATCCCGCATCCATGTCCATACTGGACAATTTTCCGGTAATAGGCACGCAGGTGAAAACCGAGCGCCCTTCGAAGGGGTGCATCGTGACGCCCTGCGAGACAATCGACGGCCCCATCGTGCTGCTCGACGACGGAGAGGTTCGGCGCGTGGAGACGCTGGACGAGGCGGCGCTGCTGCAGGGGCGCGTGAAGGAAATACTGTTCCTCGGCGACCTGCTCGTGAATTACGGCGACTTCCTGAAGTCCAACCATCCGCTCGTTCCTGGCGCGTGGTGCGAGGAATGGTTCGGAAAGGAGCTGGAGGCGGCGGGGGTGCGGAAAACCGCGGAGGAACTCGCCTCGATTTCGTGGGACGCGGCCGTTGCGCTGGCGAAGAAGGGCGCGTCGCTCGCTCCGCGCTTCACGTATTACTGGCACGACCTTTCGGCTGACGAGTTGAGGGAGCTTGCGGTTGCGGCGTGCGAAGGCAAGGCGGTCTACGAGTGGTTCGATTTCAAACGCGCCCTTCTGCCGAAAAAGGCGAAGCGGCTGTTGGAGAGGCTCGGCGTCCCGCATAAGATGGACGGCGATTTCGCGGTTTTGGAGGGCGACGTGGGCGTAGCGGTTCTCTCGACGCTCGGCCTGTTGAGCGAACGCGCGCTTTCGATGAAGCGGTTCGACGCCGCTTTTGGAAAAGACAAGGACCCGATGCAGTTGGTGTGCGAGCTTTCGGGCATGCGCGTGATGCGCAAGTCGGGGACGTACGTGGGCGCGAGCATGGGGCGGCCCGAAAAGACGAGGGAGCGCCACATGGAGCCGCCAGTGCACGTTCTTTTCCCGGTCGGGCATCTCGGCGGCGCGTCGCGCGACATCGTGCGGGCGGTAGCGGCGCTGCGCAACGGCAACGAGCAGTACATGGATGCCGAAATCGTTTCGCGCCTCTGCCCGTCCTGCGGCA
>PEXZ01000017.1:14314-14637 GCA_002763345.1 Candidatus Micrarchaeota archaeon CG08_land_8_20_14_0_20_59_11 | reverse complement strand
GCGAACAACAACTGGCTCGACGGAGTGGACTTCTCGGGAGCGGCGGCAACACTGAACACGCAGTCCGTCACGGGCACCGTCATGGACAACAACGTCTTTGACGGCACAAATTTCGCGGAAGACAACGCAGTAATCACGCTAGAAAGCAGCAACACCGTGCACAACGCAGTCTTCGGCAAAAACGTTTCCATCTTTATGACCGGAGTCAGGAACGTCGTCGACAACGTAACGATTCAGGACTGCGCCGGCATCCAAATCGGCGTGCCGTACATAAGTGGGGCAGGAGCGCGAAACACGCTCAGCAACAGCACAATCATCCTCAA
>PEXZ01000017.1:0-14182 GCA_002763345.1 Candidatus Micrarchaeota archaeon CG08_land_8_20_14_0_20_59_11 | reverse complement strand
CGGTTCCCGAGACGGCGGCGCCAAAGCAATCGTCGAACGGCGCCCAAGGCATGCTGCTTCTTGTTGCGTTCGGCGCGGCTGCGCTGTTCGCGTTCTGGGCGATGAAGAGGAAATGAGAGTCGCTTTGGCCGTAGACGTCGACCCCGATTACACAGTAGAGGGGGGCGGCTGCAGGAAAACGAAGGGAAAAAAGCGGCTGTCGTTCGTGCATACGAGGAACGGCTTGAAATGGCTGCTGCGGTTCCTCGACGACGAACGCATCCCCGCCACCTTTTTCTTCGAGGCAAGAACCGCGAAAAAGCTTTCCTCCGACTTCGACTTCCGCGCCATCGCCAGGAAGCACGAAATCGGCTGCCACGGATACGAGCATGAAGATTTGACTAGGCTGGGGGATGCGGATAAGCGGAAAGTAGTGAAAAAAGCGAGGGAAACGATTGCTTCGCTTTTTGGCATTGCTCCAGTTGGCTGGAGTTCCCCCTATTGGAAGAGCGACGCCGCGGTGCGGCGCATCCTGCGCGACGAGGGCTTTGCTTACGAGGCGAACGTCTGCGACGGCGGCGGCGACGCGGACGGCTTCGTGCTGCTGAGGACGCCGAAAAAATGCGCGCTCTGGGCGCTGATGGAAGGGAAGCGCGGTGCGGCGGAGCATGCGGCGCTGCTGAAGGCTGACGCGGTGATTGCGACGCATTCCTGGCATACCGACTACGGCGAAGCTGGAAAGGCGAAGGACGCGGGGGAAAGGCGCGAACGCCTGCGGGAACTCGTGCGGCTCCTCAAGGCAGGGGGGGCGCGCTTCACAACGGCGGGCGAGCTCGCGAAAGGGTTTAAAGGCTTGACGCGGTAATAGGAATCAGGGGGGACCTCTTTGTGCGGAATAATCGGCGCGATTGGAACTAGAGACGTAGCCCCCGACCTGTACGCAGGGCTGATCGCCGTCCAACACAGGGGGCAGGACTCCGCGGGAATGGCGGTCTTCGACGGCGCCCGCATCGAACTCAAGAAGAGCGTCGGATACGTCGGGGACATCTTCGATTCTTCCGCGCTTGCCGAATTGCGCGGACGCATGGGCATCGGGCACGTAAGGTACGCCACGATAGGCACCAAACCGTACAGGGACGCGCAGCCGTTTTCCGTGAGCGAGCCGTGCGGCATCGCGATGGCGCACAACGGCAACACCGTGAACTACGACGAACTGCGCGAACGTTACGCCGATAGGACGCGCTCGAACTGCGATGTGGAGGTAATCCTGCACAGGTTCGCCGACGCGCTCTCGCGCGAAAAGGAGATAGATTTGCGCGCGATATTCCTCGCCGTGGAAGCGGTGATGAACGACGTAAACGGCAGCTACGCGGTCGTTGCACTGATAAAGCGCGGCATGCTCGCGTTCAGGGATCCGCACGGCATAAAGCCGCTTGTCATGGGCGAGCGCGAGGACGGGACGAAATTCTTCTCGTCGGAAAGCGTCGCCTTCGACGCGGTCGGCGCGAAAATCGTGCGCGACGTCGCTCCGGGCGAGGCGGTTTACATAGACTCGACGGGCGCGACGCACACGCGGATGATAAAACCGGAGAAGCCCGCGCACTGCATGTTCGAATGGGTGTATTTCGCGCGGCCAGACTCGACGATGGACGGCCGCAACGTATACGACGCGCGCCTGCGCCTCGGGCAGGAGCTGGCGAAGCTCGTAGAAAAGGACGACCTGGACGTGATCGTGCCCGTACCGGACACCGCCCGCACCGCCGCGCAGTCGCTCGCGGAGGAACTAAAGGTGCCTTGCCGCGAGGGCTTGATGAAGAACAGGTACATAGGCCGCACGTTCATCATGCCGACGCAGGCGCAGCGCGATCGCGCAGTTCGCACGAAGCTCAACCCCCTCGCGTTCGTCGTGAAGGACAAGAACATCGGGCTGGTTGACGACAGCATCGTGCGCGGAACCACCTCGAAGAAAATCGTCGCGCTTGTGAAGAAGGAGGCGAAACGCGTCCATCTGATAATCACCTGCCCCGCGATAAGGCACCCGTGCTTCTACGGAATCGACTTCCCGTCCAGCAAGGAGCTGATTGCCTCGGACAGGACGGAGAAGCAGGTGTGCGAGCACGTCGGCTGCGACGAACTCACGTACATGACGCTCGACGGCCTGAAGCGCGCAATCGACGTCGACGGACTGTGCCTTGCCTGCCTCACCGGTGAATACCCGACAACCGTGACTGAGGAGGACAAGCGCCGCGTGTGCGAGTCGCGCGAAAAGGACAGGGTCGAGCGCGGATGAGGAAGCCGTTTCTCCTGCTTCTCGTTGCCTGCGCCGCTATTGCGCTTGTTGTCGGATATCAGTATGCCGAGAGCAACGCCGCGCGGAATGAAGCCGCGACGGCTCGGTCGTCCTACACCGTTACTCTCGGTTTGCCTGCCGTTGACTTGGAAGGCGCTGGCGCGCTTGCGAACCTTACCGTCACTGTTTCAGACGGCGACGGCTCCGTATTCGTGCGCTTCGACTCCGCGAAGCCGCTGATAAACACCGAGACGCAATCGTCGCTCAGGCTCGCGCTCGACGTGGCAGGCAAACTCACGAGGGAGAACCTGTCCAAGAGGAACGTCTATTATTCCATATCCGCACCCTCCGACGTCGTCGGCGGGTACAGCGCGGGAGCGGCGGCGGCGATAGCGACAATCGCGGCGCTGCGCAGCGAGGAACTGAGAGACGACACGCTGGTCACGGGCAGGTTGGGAAGCGACGACGGAAAAATTGCGCCGGTCGGGAAGGTTGAGGAAAAAGCTGTTGCTGTCAGGGAAGCAGGCTATTCCGTCCTTCTCGTGCCTAAGGGCGAAGGCGCCGAGGAGGAGGGCTTGCGGATTATCGAGGTTTCAACAGTGGCAGAAGCGTACGCCCTGATGAGAGAATGAGAAGGGGGGAAGGGAAATGAGAAGGCTGGCGCTCCTTGCGCTGGTTGTGCTTTGCGGCTTGGCGCTTGCGGTGGGCTACCTGCTGCTGCCGTCGCCGCATTACAAGACGCAGTTTCAGGCGTGCGCGGTGACGCTCGGCGGCGAGGGAACGCTCGTCTGGTTCGAGATTTACATGCGGCAGGGAAGCGGGAAGACGTTCGTGAACATCCAAAGCGCGCGGTTTCGCGAGGACACGGAACAGTCGCTCCTGAAAGCGCGGCTTGCTGCGGAAGAAACGCTCGGCACGAGCCTGAAAAACTACGACATCACGCTCGACATGCTGACGCCGCAGGACAACGTGGCGGGGGAAAGCGCGGGGGCGGCATTCGCGAGTGCGCTCGTCGCCAACTATCTTCAGCGCCCGCTGCGCGGCGACGCGGTAATCAGTGCGGCGTTGTCGGACGGAAAGCTCGCACCGGTCGGCGGAATCGACGAGAAGATGGTCGCAGCCGCCGAAGCGGGCAAGAAGACATTCGTGATTGCGGAAGAACAGCAGATAAAGCACGCGGAACTGGCGCAGCGCATACGCATCGTGCGCGCGAAGACGCTCGGCGACGCGCTGGAATACCTACTTGGATGATTGCGCTTTGCGCATCGAAAGAAGTGCTATTCTTTTCGTTCGAACGGCCATGGAACGGTCCAGTATAGTTATAAGCTCATCACGGATTTTTTCCCTAACCTCTGGCTCAAATTTGGGGTTCACAAAACGCCTGAGCCTTCTCATAAACCGCCAGCTTGGAGATAGTTTCTTTAGATTATTAATAATCTCGCGTCCCAAAGCAGGTTGCCTGGGCAGGGGGCACCTAGCAAGCGTCGCCCTGGCCACTCCCTCGTGAAAGAATGTAAGATTATGCTCAGCTCTGCTGCGTTCCGGAAACAGTTTCTCGCGAATCCCAAGTCTTGGCTTTTTACCCGACAGCGAACCCAGTTTCACAGAAGCACCCCCTAATTAGTAGTAGCACCGCGCATATTTATATTCTACTTGAACGACGCTTCCTTTCCTTCGTGCGGGATTACGGTTTCGCCGTCGAACACCAGCGCGCCGCGGCTCCAGACGCGCACGGGCCATCCTTTGAGGCGCGCGCCTTCGAAGGCGCTCCATTTGCATTTCGCGAGCAGTTCCTCGGCACGGACGCGTTTCACCTTCTTCAAATCCACCAGCGTCAAATCCGCGTCGTAACCAACTGCAATTTTCCCCTTGTTTTTTATTCCGAAAATCCTCGCAGGATTCTCGCAGCACAGGCGCTGCACGTCGCCTAGGGAAAGCATGCGTTTGGAAGAGGCGTCGAGAAGGAGCGGCAGGACCGTTTCCACGCCCGGCATGCCCGACGGAGCCGCCCAATAGTCGGCGTCCTTCTCGCCGCGCATGTGAGGCGCATGGTCCGTCCCGACCGTGTCGACGACTCCCGCGCGCAGGGCCGCCCATAACGCAGCCACGTCCTTCTTCGAGCGCAACGGCGGGTTCACCTTCCCGTAGTTGCCGAGCTTTTTCATGTCGCCAGCCGTGAGGAAAAGGTGGTGCGGCGTCACCTCCATCGTGACGGGAATACCCGCCTTTTTCGCCCTCGCGGTTATCGCCGCCTCCTCGGCGGTTGTGCAATGGGCGAGGTGGATGCGGTTGCCCGCTTTTTCCGCGATGCGAATCGCGCGCGACGCCGATTCGGCAGCCGCCTCGTTCGAGCGCACCATCGCATGCACCGTCGCGGCGGAATACGTCTTCGGGTTCAGCGCGGCGCGTTTCCTGAAAACGTCGCTGAATTTCCTGATTGCGCCCTCGTCCTCGGCGTGCACGAAGGCGGGTTTCATTTTCCTCTTGGCTGCGGAAAACACCGAAAGGATGTTCTCCTCGAGCAGGAGCGAACCCGTGCTGGAACCGAGAAAAACCTTTACGGAGGGGATGTTGCGCGCCTTCGCTATTTCCGCGACGTTTTCCGAGGTGGCGCCGAAATGCAGGCCGAAGTCGATGATTGACTTGGAGGCGACGAGTTTGCGTTTTTGTTCGAGTGCTGCGACGGTTGTTGTCGGCGGGCTCGTGTTCGGCATGTCGAGGGCGCAGGTGATTCCGCCGTGCGCAGCCGCGCGCGAGCCTGTTTCCCAGCCCTCCTTGTGCTCGCCACCCGGTTCGCGGAAGTGCACGTGGGAATCTATCAAGCCTGGAAGAAGGAGCATGCCACGACAGTCGAAGGATTCGTCTGCGCGGAGGTTTTTGCCTATTTTGCGGATTTTGGAGTCGAAAAGAACGTCGCGCTCGCCCACGGCGACAAGCATGCAGTTGCGCAGGCAGAACACAAAAGTGATTATTGGCTGCGGATATAAAAAGCGGCGCCCCCAAATAATCTGCGCGCGGGGGTCGCATAGTGGCTATTGCGGCGGCCTGCTAAGCCGTTAGCGCGTTACACGCTGCATTCCGCGAGGAATGCAGCCAACGAGGCGCTACGTGGGTTCGAAGGAACTCGAAAGAGTCCGAAAATCCCGCCCCCCGCGTCAAAAGAAAGCGTTCGTCGTAACGAAGGAAGGGGGTCGAATCCGAGGGTTTCGGGGGAAACGCAGTTTCCCCCAGCGAGGCTCATCCCGCCCCCCGCGTCCTAGGCCTTACCGAAGGGAAGGGGATGCTTCCGAGGGTAGCGGGGAAACCGTAGGTTGCCCCAAGACGCTCAACGAAACGTTTATTATTCGTGGGGGGATGATGTATAACACTGGTTATACTAAGGTAACGGTTAAACTTAGGAATCCAAATTGAGGTGGAAGGGTATGGCACAAGGACAACTCGGCGGACAGCAGGTTTTGCTTCTGCCGGAAGGCAGCTCGCGCGTTCTCGGAAGGGACGCGCAGCGCACGAACATCGCAGTTGCGTACGCAGTTGCGAGCGCGGTAAAGACGACGCTCGGCCCGCGCGGAATGGACAAGATGATGGTTTCCGAAATGGGCGACATCGTCATCACGAACGACGGCGCGACGATTCTGCAGGAGATGAACATCGAGCACCCCGCGGCGAAGATGATGGTGGAGATTGCGAAAACCCAGGACGAGGAGGTCGGGGACGGAACCACCAGCGCCGTGGTCCTCGCAGGCGAACTTCTCAAGAACGCGGCGGGACTGCTCGACCAGGATATCCATGCCTCGACGCTCATCGCGGGCTACAAGAGCGCCGCCGAGAAGGCAATCGCGATTCTGGAGGAGGTGGGCGACAAGGTGACGCTGAAGGACATCCCCACGCTCGAAAAAATCGCGGGCATAGCCATGGGCTCGAAAACCGTTTCAACCGGCGCGGTGAACGCGACGCTCTCGAGGATGGTGGTGCAGGCGGTTACGCAGGTGGCGGAGCAGAAGGATGGGAAGACGTACGTCGACAAGGACTACATCAAGCTCGAGAAGAAGCAGGGAGGGGACGTGAACCAGACCGCGCTGATAAACGGCGTGCTCATAGACAAGGAGGTCGTGCACCCGGGAATGCTCAAGAAGGTGGAGAACGCCAAGATTGCACTGACAGACACCGCGCTCGAAATCGAGAAAACTGAAACGGACGCGCGCATCAACATCAACTCCCCCGACCAGATGTCGGAGTTCCTGCAGCAGGAGGAGAAGATGCTCAAGGCGATGGTGGAAAAGGTCGCCGCAAGCGGCTGCAACGTCCTGTTCTGCCAGAAGGGCATTGACGACGTGGCGCAGCACTACCTATACAAGAAGGGCGTACTCGCCGCAAGGCGCGTGAAGAAGAGCGACATGGAGAAGCTCGTGCGCGCGAGCGGCGGGCGCATCGTCACAACCCTCGACGACCTGTCCAACAAGGACCTGGGCTTCGCCGGAATCGTGGAGGAGCGCAAGATTTCAGGAGAACAGATGATTTTCGTCGAGAAGTGCAAGGACCCGAAGAGCGTCACCATCCTGGTGCGCGGCGGGACGCAGCACGTAGTTGACGAGGCGGAACGCGCGGTCGTGGACGCAATCGGCGCGGTTTCCTCGGCAGTTCAGGACGGCAAATACGTCGTCGGGGGCGGGGCAATCGAGATGGAAATCGCGATGCGGCTGCGCAAGTACGCCGTGGAAGTGGGAGGGCGCGAGCAGCTCGCCATCCATGCATTCGCGGAAGCAGTCGAGGTGATACCGCGCGCGCTCGCGGAGTCGTGCGGCATCGACGCCATAGACACGCTTGTGGATTTGCGCACGAAGCACGAAAAGGGCGGCAGGAGCATCGGAGTCGACGTCTACGCAGCTAAGACGGGCGACCTGAGGAACACCGTCATCGAGCCGCTCAGGGTGAAGAAGCAGGCAATCCAGAGCGCGGCGGAGGTTACCGAGATGATTCTCCGAATTGACGACATCATCGCCGCGAGGGGCAGACCTCCCGCACCCGCGGGCGGACCTGGCATGGACATGGACTGAGCTATGGTCGACGTCTATCAGATTCTTTCGATATGCGTGGGATTCGCCGTTCCATTCTTTCTTCTGGGCGAACCGCGCACCCTTTTGTTTTTAGTGGCGCTGGTCGTGGCGCTGTTCGTATTGTTCGGCCCGCTCGCGCTTGCCGGCGCCGCCTTGGCGGTTGTCGCGCGGCTTGCCGTGCCTGCGGCTAAAGCTCGCGGAAAAAATAAAAAGAAAAAGTAAAAAACTGCCCTTTTAGCCTAGAAGCAGAAAACTAGTATCTGTCGTTTCTCGGCTTCCTGTGCTTCTTGAAGCACTCGTTGCAGTACACGGGGCGTCCTTCCGTCGGCTTGAAGGGAACCTCGCACTCCTGTCCGCATTCCGAGCAAGTCGCCTTGTAGGACTGCCTCGGGCCGCGGTCGTCGTCATATGCCATTCTCTTTCACGTCCAGGGATGCCCGCCTCACTTGGCGCGTTCTTTTGAGGGAACGCGCCATGCGCGTAATCGGCACGTTCTTTTGAGGGAACACACCATACGCCGTATGGGCATCCAACTGGAATAATTAGGGAAAAGGGCTTTATAAACCACCCGAAAGATGGGTTCCACTGCCCCCATGCGCACGGGCTAAAAGACGCGTTTCAGCTCTAAGGTGTCCGCCCTGTCCGGCCCCAGCGAGACTAGCGCAATAGGACGGCGCGCCAGCTCCGCGATGCGGAGGAGGAACGCCCTGAACTCTATAGGGAGCGCGTCCGTACCCGCTGCGCATGCGGCGCGCCATTCCTTCTCCGGCATGGAGGGCCAGCACTTCATCGTCTCGTAGACTGGCTTGCACGCCGAGAACTGGGCGACGGAAGCGGGAGGGGTTTCCTCGATTTTCTTTCCGTCGAGCTCGTACGAGGTGCAGATTTTCACTTCCTTGAGCCCTCCGAGCACGTCCGCCTTGGTGAGCGCGAGCTTCGTGATGCCGTTGATGCGGATCGCGTGCCTGAGCGTGACGCAGTCAAGCCAGCCGATGCGGCGGGGGCGCCCGGTCGTCGTCCCGTACTCTCCGCCTTTTTCGCGTATCTTGTCCGCCAGCGCGCCGGTCAGTTCCGTGGGAACAGGACCTTCGCCGACTCGCGACGTGTACGCCTTCACTACGCCCACCACGTCGGTGATGCGCGTCGGACCCACACCCGCGCCCGAGCACGCGCCTCCCGCTATCACGGAAGACGACGAACCGAACGGATACAAACCGTAGTCTATGTCGAGCATCGCACCCTGCGTTCCTTCGAGAAGGACGGACTCGCCGTCGTCGAGCATGCGGTTCACCTCAAGCGGGACGTCGCCCGCGTATTTTTTGAGCAAACGCCCGTATTCGGCGTATTCCCCGTAAACGGCTTCGAACGTGCTCTTGGGCTTCCCGCCGTAAACGCATTCAATCTCGCGGCTCTTCAGTCCGTAAATAGTCTTCAGGCGTTCCTTGAACGCCTTTTCGTCAATGAGCTCCGCGACTCGGATTCCAAAGCGGGCGGCCTTGTCGGAAAAGCACGGTCCGATGCCCCGCTTCGTGGTGCCTGCGGCGAGCTTCCCCTTCGCCGTTTCCTGAAGCTCGTCGAGTTCGCGGTGAATCGGAAGAACGACGTGCGCGCGTTCGCTGAGCACGAGTTTCACGGGAATGCCCTGCTTTTCAATCTCGGCGATTTCCTCGAGCAGCGTCTTGGGGTCCAGCACGACGCCCGCGCCGACGAACACGCGCTTGCCGTGCAATATTCCCGACGGAAGAAGGTGCAGTTTCGCCTTCTTTTTTCCCGCGATTACGGTGTGCCCCGCGTTGCTGCCGCCGCTGTATCGCACAACCGCGTCCGCCTGCTCGGCGTAGTAGTCGACGACCTTGCCCTTGCCCTCGTCGCCCCATTGCGCGCCGACGACGATGACGCATGCCATGGATGAATAAGCAAGAAACGCATATTAATACTGCCGACGAAGGAAATCCATGAAAATTTTCGTCGACACGGCGAACGTCGCCGAAATCCGCGAGGCCGTTTCCTGGGGGGTGGTGGACGGCGTCACGACGAACCCGACGCTCGCAGCGAGGGAAGGCAAGCCCTTTCTCCCGATACTGAAGGAGATTTGCTCGCTTACGAAGGGTCCCGTCAGCGCGGAGGTAGTTGCCGAAGACGCGAGGGGCATGGTTGAGGAGGCGGTGCCGCTGTCGAAGGTGGCGCCGAACGTGATAATCAAAATCCCGATGACCGCCGAGGGGCTCAAGGCAGTCGGGGAATTAAAGGCCAGGGGCGTGAAAACCAACGTCACGCTGGTATTTACCGCAAATCAGGCATTGCTTGCTGCGAAAGCAGGGGCAACCTACGCAAGCATCTTCGTCGGACGGCTCGACGACATAGGCGAGGACGGGATGCAGCCGGTGCGGGACGCAGTTCGGATTTACAAAAACTACGGCTTGGAAACGGAGATAATCGCGGCGAGCATCCGAAAGCCCGAACACGTGCTTGAGGCCGCGAAGGCGGGCGCGCACGTCGCGACGATTCCCTTCCCCGTGCTCAAGCAGTGCCTCGGGCACTCCCTGACGGACAAGGGCATCCAGAAATTCCTCGACGACTGGAAGAAAGTAAGGAAGGCGTGACGCTGCTCTGGCATCGGCGCGCACCACGATTCCGCCGTTCCCTTATTCCCCGCCTCCGCTTCGGCGCCTACTTCTTGTTCTTCTTTCCCGCGAAATCAGCGTAACCCAGCGCGAGCACTATCGCCAGAAGCGCAATCGCGCCGGCAATCTGCAGTCCCGCATCGTCTTCGGCAGTCCTCTTCTCGGGCACCGGCGTCGGCGTGCTCTCGACGCTCCCGGGCGCGAACGCCGTCGGCTCGGGCGGGCGGCGGCACGCGCCGTCGTAGCATCCGTAGAAGCAGTCAAGGTCGTTCGCGGAAAGATTGTGCCCGACGCAGTCGTACTCGCGCAGCTTGTAGTCGCCGACGCAGACGTCGGTTTCGTTGAAGCGTTTGTACGTGTCGTCGACGCCTTCCGCATATCCCTTGACAAAGATGAACGCGCCCTTGTCGGAATCGTTGCAGTAGGGCTGTCCGGGAAGGCAGCCGTTTATCTCGCAGCCGAACGCGCACTCCGTCTTCTTCGGGAGGCACACGTCGTCGATGCAGCCGTAATCCATCAGCGTAGTCGCGCCGGTGCAGAAATCCTCGGTGGTCACGACCTTCGACGAGCACCTGCGGTCGGCATCCTCGCACTTGTTCGCGCAGCAGGCGATGTAGACGACGCCGCGCATCTCCGCCTGCTCGAACGTGCCGGGCCCTGTTTCGAAGAACACCGTGCCCGCGTTCCTGCCTGCGGCGGGAGCCGCGAGGACGTAGAAACTGCTGGAAACGCCCTTGTTGTAGTCGAAGGCGAATGCGTACTGCTTCGGCGAAGTCACCTTCACGAACTTGCCCGAAATCGTTTCGTTGGTCGCGATGGAGAACGACGGGAGGAAATCTATCGTCCACGTGTCCGCCTGCACGCCGTCGCAGAAGTACGCGACGGTGTTGTTCTCCTGCTTCGCGGCATAGTCGAATAAACTCGCGGAGTAAAGGTTGGTGATGGGGAGAAAAATCGTGCCCTCGGAAAGCGGCGCGCCTGCGATGTTCTTCGCAACAACCAGGAACTCCTTGTGCTTCGTGCCGAAGGAGTTGTCGAAGACGGAAACGAAGCGCACCGCGTCGTACCTGCCCTCCTCGGTGATGGAGAACGGCACGAAAGTGTCCTTGGAATTCGCGGCTATCACGAAATCGTTGCACCCAGGAACCGCGTAAAGAAGCGGCGCAAGCAGCAGCAACGCGAACAATCGGCGCATGAAACGATTATCCGCCGCTTATTTAAAAAGCGTGGGGTCGCGCAGGAAGGCGAAACGCTGCGGCTGGCTCACGAAAGCATCGTAGAGCGGCGTTTCGTAGAGGCGCTTCGCGTTCTCGAGCCGCAGGTGCTTCTTCTCGCCGTATTCGGGGTTCGGCAGCAGGCGGCCGTCGGTGGTCTCGTAGTACGCCGCGCCCTTCATCCGTTCGTAGAGTGAGTAGTCGCTCTGGAACGTGCCCACGACGTTCGCCATCACGAGCGTTTCCGTAGGCGACGGATTGATGGTGACGTGCCCGAAATTCGGCGGCACCGCCACCTGATCCCCCGCTTTCGCGCGCACGAGCACGCACTGGGACAGGTCCCTGCTTTGCAGGAGGTAGTGCGCCTCGCCCGAGATTACCTCGTAAACTTCGGCGAACGACAAGCCGGGCGAAAAATCGGCGTGGCAATGCCCGACTGTCTTGTTGAACTCCTTCCCAATCGGAAGGGGCGGAAGCACGGTGACGTCGTATCGCAATCCAGCGGAACGGAAGATTCCCCCGTCGGCGTCGCGCACTAGCGCGCGGTACATGTAGTATTGGATGCGGCTCGGCTCCGCGTCGGCTGCCGGGGGCTCCATGAGGACGGCGCGCATGTCCGCCAAACGCCGAACCGACGTGGGCATTATCCTCCGTCCGCCGAAAAGCACGACGTTGCCGTCAAGTGAGACGCTCATTTTCTCACGCACGCTGCGATGAATCCGTTGAAAAGCGGGTGCGGACGGAGCGGGCGGGAAAGGAACTCCGGATGGAACTGCGAGCCCACGAAGAATTTGTTCTTCGGGTATTCGAGTATCTGCATCACCGTGTGATGGGTGTCGCATCCCGAAAACACCAAGCCCGCCTCCTGCAGCCGCTTCACGTAATCGGGATTGCACTCGTAGCGGTGGCGGAAGCGCTCCTTCGTTTTCGTCGCGCCGTACAGTTTGTTCGCGAACGAACCCTTCGTTATTTCCACCGTTCTCGCGCCGAGCCGCATGTTCCCGCCGAGCCCCTCGATGTCGAGCTGCTGCGGGAGCAACTCGATTACGGGATGGGGCGCATTCGGCTCCATCTCCGTTGAGTTCGCGCCTTTCAAGCCGCAGACGTGCCTCGCGACGTCCACAACCGCGGTTTGGAAGCCGAGGCACAGCCCCAGATACGGAAGGTCGTTCTCGCGCGCGTATTTCGCGCAGGCGATTTTTCCCTCCCAACCGCGCGAGCCGAACCCGCCGGGGACGATGATTCCGTTCAGACCTTTCAGGCGCGACGCCGCATTCTTGTCGGTAATCTCGCTCGTCTCCACCCATTCGACGTGCACGCGGCAATCGTTCGCGGCTCCCGCGTGCTCGAGCGCATGCAAAATGCTCGCGTAGGAATCGTGAAGCCCGGTGTATTTGCCGGTGATGCCGACGCGCACGTTCTTCTTCGGACGCCTTATGCGCTGCACGAACGCGTTCCAGCCGTCGGCCGGCGCCTTGCCCTTCAACCCCAGAATGTCCATGACCGCGCCGTCCAGCTTCGAGTCCTTGAACATCTGCGGAACCGCGTATATCGTATCGACGTCTGGGAAGGAAACGACGCGCTCGAGCGGGACGTTCGACGCGATGCTCACCTTCTCGCGCACCTTTTCCGCCACCGGCTCGCTCGCCCTGCAGGCGATGATGTGCGGCTGGATTCCCTGCGACATCAGCGCGCGTATCCCGAACTGGGCTGCCTTGCTCTTCTGCTCGCCGAGCGTGCCGGGCTTGAGTATGTAGGTGACGTTCACGTAGCAGACATTGCCGGAACCCTCCTCGTAGGCGAGCTCGCGCATCGCCTCTATGAAGTAGCTGTTCTCGATGTCGCCGACTGTCCCGCCAACCTCGACGAGCACCACATCCGCCTTCGTCTTCAGGCCGAGCGAGCGAACGAAGTCCTTGATGAAGCCCGTGACGTGCGGGACGAACATGACGTCGCGTCCAAGGTACTTGCCCTCGCGTTCGCGTTTCAGAATCTGCGAGAACAGTTTTCCCGCGGTTATGTAGTTGTCCGCGCTCAGGCGGCCGTCCAGGAAGCGCTCGTACGTGCCCAAATCCATGTCGCATTCCGTCCCGTCGTCAAGCACGAACACCTCGCCATGCCTGTACGGGTTCAGCGTGCCCGCGTCTATATTGAGGTAACCGTCGAACTTCAACGGCGAAACGCGCAGTCCGCGGTCCTGCAGAAGCTTCGCGAGAACGGCCGAGAACACGCCCTTCCCGAGCCCCGAAATCACGCTGCCCGTGATGATTATGTACTTCGTTTTTCCGGGCTTGTAGCCCTTGAGCGTGGATGCGTAGAATTCGTGCTCCGTCGTCTTCCTCCCGACAGCCGCAAGCTCCTTTTTCCCCACCGCCACCGCCTCCAGAAAACAAAGAAGGGTTTTCCGCGAAACCAGTTAATAAGCCTTTGCACTTTTTGCTCGGCTTCGCCTCGCAAAACCTGCACTAAAAGCGCGGCACGCCATAACGCCTCCAAGCACGTTTCGGCGCGCGACTTTTAAACACCTCCGCCCTAAATACCAACATGGAAAAATTCGAAAAAGCATCCGCGCAGGACCTGGAGCGCCTGTTCGACGAGGCGTGCAGGAAGGGCGCGGTTCTCTCGCTCTTTCATTTCGACGCCCACGGCTCCTCCGAGGACGAGGTGAGCGGCGTCATGGTGGACTTCATCGGAAGGATGACGAACGAGCGCGGCATCCTCTATTGCAAGGGCGAGATAGAGCCTCCGCTGGAAAAGGAGGGCAAGTGGAGCACCATCGCCGAGGTGAAGGTGCTGAGCAACAATCTGAGCGCGCTCCTCAACCTCGCGTTCAAGTACAGCCCCATCGCGGTCGAGATGCTGAAACCCAACGAGATACGGCTGACGCTCGAAGAGGCGCAGTCGCTTGTTCTCGACGCCTCGGGAACCGCCCAGGAATACGCGCAGTACGTGCTGGAGAAGACGATGACTGGCGACGACCTGAAGCGCTTCCGGGAGCGCATGAAGTGGCGGGCGGAGCGC